>DGBL01000010.1 GCA_002384315.1 Micrococcaceae bacterium UBA4005
CGTATGTGGTCACCACGACAGTGGGGCACCGACGACTGAAAGCGGAGGAGACACTGTGCATGCGCCAATTCTTGGTGGTCTCCCGAACTCGCTCAGCCAGGCCCGCCCTACCCGTGCGGGACGGGGCAACGCCGGGCGTGGCACGCCGTCGGTAGCCGAGGGCACGCCCCTGTGGAGCCGGGGTAGCGCGGCGGGTGGCTGCACCTTTCTACCCTTTTCCTCCTATGTATTTCGGCGTAGGCTGACAGCGACCGCTACCTACGGGTGATCGCGTTCCCCCGGGTTCGGCCGCCACGGCTGGAGGTGGGTGAGGTGAGATACGGGGATCCGTACGGGCCGGCATGGCAACAGCTGGGGAACGCGCTGTGGGATGTGTTGGCAGTCGTGTGGTGGACGCTGGTGGCTGGCAGCGTCGCGTTCGGTGCCTGCTGGTGCATGGGGCAGTTCATGTATACGGAGTGGGTTCGCGACCATCCTGCGCCCCGACTTCGGTTCTTTGCCGAGCGCAGGCTGCGTCGAGACATCGCCCGCGGGCTTGGCGACCTTGAGGAGTACCTCCGCGAACGCGATCCAGCGCACCTCAACGACGGGCCTGCCCGGTCCGGCCGGTCCCGGGCCTGGAGGCGCCGGGGCTGGCACCGACCTTGAGACAGACCCCGACAGCCCGGATTCCTCCAGGGCCTGCGGTTCGCAGGTGGATTGTGAGGGGTGCCCCGAAATCCCGGGCCGTCCGATGGCTGGGGCCACGAGGGTCGGACGTGTCTTCGGCGGGACGCCGACGCCACCACGCTGGCTTGCGGCCAGTCGGCCCTGGGTTGGCTGGAGCGCCCGGTCCGGGTTGATGTCGGTGCCGCGGTCAAACCGCGCGACGTGGCCGGCTCCTTCCGGTGGGGGAGCTGGACGTGCGGCAGCGCAGGTGACGCGGAGGTCGCATGCTCCGGCGGCGTCTGGGACGCCCGCCGTCCGCGACCGCGCCAGCCAGGCATTCCCCGGTGCGCCGACGTCACCGGCTAGGCAGTGGCCCCAGCGGACCGCGTTCGGCATCCCGGAGGGCACAGGTGGATGGGTCTGGCTCGATGAGTCGAGGGTGAGTAGATGACGCTGAGCCGCTGGCAGGACGAGAGCGAGGGGCTGCTCCGGGTAGTTGAGCGCATTGCCCTGATCCTGAACGAAGCCGGGATCCCACGAATGCCCGCCCGGGTGTTGGCCTTCATGCTCGCCGACGACGCCGACCGCTACAGCGCCGCCGCGCTCGCGGAAGGACTCCGGGTCAGTCCGGCCGCGATCTCGGCGGCGGTGCGCTATCTCACCGCGCGGCGGATCCTGGTCAAGGAGCGCGAACCAGGCAAGGGCCGAGCTCTATTGTGTCAGCGACGGCGACGGCGACGGCGACGTCTGCGGCACGATCGTGTCCGCCTGGATCCCGGTTCTCAAGCAGTGGGAGTACGCGCTGGAGTCCGCCACGGTCGAGCTCGGGACGCACAGCGGTGGCGGCCACCGATTAGCCGAAGCGGCAACGTTCATCGCATTCCTGCGCAACGAGCTGGAGGGAATACTGGAGCACTTGCCGAATGCGCAGGCCGACTCTGCGTCGGTGCGGTTGCCCAAAGCCATCAGCTGGCCGGAGGGCCGGTAACGTGACGGCACGACGAAGCTGCCAAACCGGCTACGACACCGGTCTTGTCAATGGGTGGTCAACGACCTAGGGGTGTGCCTATGAGTGCTGGTCGTGAAGGGGTGGCAGCTGACAGCAGCGCGAACCAGACCACCATCGGGGAGGCAGAACAGTTCGCTGACGCAGTGCTCGCCCTGCTGGCGGTCGCTCGGCGGACCAGGGGCCGGTTGCAGCCGCTCTTCGAGGACGTCACCGTGCCGCAGCTGGTGCTGCTGGACGCCGTGCAGGCCTGCGGCCGCGAGGGCATCGCCGCCATCTCGGCGTACACGATGCTGAGCCAGCCCACCGTGACCCAACAGGCGGCCGGCCTGGAAGCCGCCGGCCTACTGCGCCGCATCCCGGCCGAGGACGACCGGCGCCGACGCGTCCTCACGCTCACCGAACGCGGTGAGCAACTTCTGGCCGCCAAGCGCGGCCTGGTTGCCGACCGGCTGTCGGCGGCCTGGGGATCCCTCACCGCCGAAGAGCAATCGATCGCGGTCCCGCTGCTGCGCCACATCATTGACCTTGTCTCGGACCTCGCCTAACGTCACGCATTATCCATCTCATCCTATGTATGTCGACCGTAGGCTCATGCGTTGGGCCTGATTCGTGCCACACGTCCGGTGCCCGGGCCTCTTGTCCAGCAAGCGCCACGAACTCGAACGAACAGGCGGCCACCTCGCAGCTCGCGGCGGTCTCCCGCGCGTTGGCCCCCGCTGGCTTCGCAATTGTCGCCACCGGCCCTGCAGCAGTGCGTGGCCGCCGGCGACGACATGGGCAGCGCGGACGTGAAGAAGATGGAGAAGCGGTTTCTTTCGCTCGCCTAGTGGCGCGGATTTGAAGTT
>DGBL01000122.1 GCA_002384315.1 Micrococcaceae bacterium UBA4005
CCGGCACCGGAGGTTGCGCCGGAACCAACGCCGGATACTCCAGCGGACCCGGCACCCGGCCCGGGTGTGGATCCGACGCCAGCCCCTGAGCCACCAGCGGATCCAACTCCTGACTCTGACTCTGCTCCGGCTCCTGAAGAACAATCGCCAACGGGGCCGCCGGCGGAGCCGGTGAGCGAACCGTCCCTGATCAGCGCCCCGGAACCCATGGCTTTAACCCCAACGGAGGACCCCGGCGCAGTGACCGGAGAAACCCTGGTTCCGGGCAGTGAACCGCAGCAACCGGCACCGACGGCTAACGATCTGCTCGGAGTGCAGCTGTTCTAGCCTTCCGGATAAAATGCGGACCTGAGCTGGGCGTTCAGCTGGTGGATCTCGGTAAGGAACGCGTCGTGTCCAACAGCCGAGGAGATGGTGTGTACCGGCACGTCCCCCGGCAATGCGCGGGCGAGCTCGTCGGACTGCCAGGGGAAGTACAGTCTGTCCGTATCCACCGCCGCCACAAAGAATTCGGCTGTTGACGCACTGAGCGCCGCACGCAGCGACCCTCGGCCGCGGGTTACATCATGGCTCATGAGCGCCTCGGTCAGAACCACGTAGCTGTTGGCGTCAAAACGATCCACGAGCTTGTCCGCCTGATGGTCGAGATAACTCTCCACCTGATACCGTCCGCGAGCCGCTGGCACAGCGCTTCCGAACGGCAACTCAGCCCCCTGTGCCCGCCTGCCGAACCGGGACTGCAACTCCAGTTCTGACCGGTAGGTGATGTGCGCGATTCGTCGTGCCAGCCCAAGACCGGCACTGGGCAGCTCCTGCCCGTAGTAGTCGCCGCCGGAGTAGTTCGGGTCCATCCGGATTGCCTGCAACTGTGCCTGGGCGAATGCAATCTGTTCCGCGGAGCTTGCCGCCGTACAGGCCACCACGGCGCATCGCGCCACCCGCTCGGGGAACATCACCGCCCACTCCAGCGCACGGGCACCACCCATCGACCCGCCGATCACGCTGTGCCAGCGGTCAATTCCCAACAGGTCGGCCACCTGCGCTTCGGCCCGCACCGCATCGCGAATGGTCACGAACGGAAATCTGGACCCCCAGGGGACGCCGTCCGGATCGGGACTTGCCGGGCCGGTGGATCCATAACAACCACCGAGCATGTTGATCGATACGACGAAATAACGATCGGTATCAAGGGTCCGCCCGGGTCCAACGAGCGAGTCCCACCACCCCTCCTCGGCGGAGTGTCCCTGGGCCACGTGGGAGCTGCCGGTCAGGGCATGCTCGACCAGGACCGCGTTGGAGCCATCCGGGTCAAGGCGCCCCCAGGTCTCGAACGCCAACTCTGCCGCCGGAAGCCTGCCGCCAGTTTCCAGCTGCACAGAGCCGATCGGAACGGTACGCAGGATGCCGTCGCGCGGCTCACCGGCCGGGGAGGAGGGCGCGCGCCGGGTAGTCACAGTATCGGAAGGAGAAATGCTCACTCGCGAACGTCACTTCCCAGGCTGCCCGGTACCCTGATCCGGGCACCGCGGAAGCCGATGTGCCCCGCAACGTAGCGGATCGACTCTTTGGTAGACACTTGACTCTCCCTGCACCTCAGGGACCCGTGAACCGCACCATTGTTGCTCAGGGCCCGCGCTTGCACAACGCCTCACAGCGTTCCGCCGGGTCCTCACCCGGGGCACCCCACCGCGGTTGGAGGGTTGCCGGCCAGCAAGCCGGGGCTATCTGCTGACACTCATGACCTGCTATCAATAAAACCGGAAAGTTCCCGCGACAGCAACCTCAGCTCCCCCACGTCGCCCTTAGGGCACCCTAAGTCGAGACGCCCGTCACAAAGTGCTACAAAGAACCCATGCGCTTGGACCATGTCTCATATGCCTGTGAACCGGACGGCTTGGCTGCCACAGCCGAGCGAATCGCGACTGCACTCGGAGTCGACGCGGTGAAGGGCGGTGTCCACCCGCGGTTTGGGACCCGGAATATGATCTTTCCGCTCCTCAATGGCCAGTATCTCGAAGTCGTGGAGGTACTCGACCACCCCGCCTCCGACAAGGCTCCCTTCGGCCAGGCCGTGCGCGCCCGTTCCGAGGCAGGCGGCGGATGGATGGGCTGGTGCGTTGCCGTCGATGACCTCTCGGTCTTCGAGGAGCGGTTGGGCCGCAGCGCCGTCCCCGGCAATCGCAAATTTCCCGACGGCCAGGAACTCACCTGGCAGCAGGTCGGCATCAAGGGCCTGATAGCCGACCCGCAGGTCCCTTACCTGCTGCGCTGGGACG
Source organism: Micrococcaceae bacterium UBA4005 (assembly GCA_002384315.1). Taxonomy (GTDB): domain Bacteria; phylum Actinomycetota; class Actinomycetes; order Actinomycetales; family Micrococcaceae; genus Arthrobacter_D. Next base: position 2,277 of record DGBL01000122.1, read on the forward strand.
ATGGCACGCAGGCCCTGCACCCTTCCCAGGCGCGTCCGGCGACGGTGCGGCTGGATTCACTGACGATCGCCGGCTCCGCCAAGCGCGTCACCGAATGGCTGGGTACTCCGGTGGAAGAGCCGATGGACGACGTCGACGTGAACTGGGTTGCCCCCAACGGAACCCCGGGAATCATGTCAGTGACATTCGCCACGGAACACGGCACGGTCGAGATTTAGGTACCGATCCCGATCGCGGGGCCAAAAAGAGCAAATCCCACGAACCCGCCGATATCCAGCGCTGCGTGCGCCACGACCAGCGGCATCACGCGTTTGGTCTTCGTATAGGCGTACCCGAACACCAGGCCCATGAGTACATTGCCAGCGAACGGCCCGAACCCCTGATAGAGGTGGTACGTTCCGCGGAGCACGGCACTGGCGACGATGATCCCCGGCACCGACCATCCCAGCTCCCGCAGCCGATGGAACAGGTAGCCAACGACAATGACTTCCTCCAGGATCGCGTAGCGCACGCCAGAGAGCACCAGCACCGGCACCGTCCACCAATAGGAGTCCAACGCGGCCGGAACAATGGCCGTGGTGATGCCCCAGGCACGTCCCGCGGCGTAGACGCCGAGCGTCCCGGCACCGATGAGCGTGGCAAGGGACAGCCCCAGGCCGAAGTCGACGGCGGGTTTCCGGAAAGTGAATCCAAGGATGCGGAACGCCGATTCTCCCCCGTGGCTGAGCAGAAACAGCACCAGCACCACGGGAACTAGGGCAAAGACGATGCCCAACAGTTGGTAGGTGAGGTCGAAATACGCACGATCGTTGAGCACGGGATTCATGCGCGTAGTTTGCGCCGCCAGGGGGCCCTGCGTCAGCTTATCGAGCAGGCGCACGACGGCGTAGACGGCAGACTGTCCCAGCGACAGGCCCAGCACAATGACAATCTCGGCCCAGAGGTAGCCGCGGCTGTGTCGGCCTGCCGGAAGCGGCGCTGGATTCAGACTCATGGGCCTATCCTTCCAGCGGCGGGCCGGATTGACGAAAGGCACAGGGGCGGCCGCCCTGCACCGGCTCGGATAGTCTGGGCCCACCACCTCTTGCGTGAAAGTAGGCTCCCCGATCGTGAACCGCAGTGTTCCCCCCGCACTCCGCCCGCAGGCGGTACTCCGGGTCGAATCCGCCACCTGGCTGAATGCGCACCTCGTGCGGATCGTGGCCGGAGGAGCAGACTTTTCCCTGCTGTCCCCCAATAACGCCACGGACAAATACGTCAAACTGTATTTTGCCCGCCCCGACCTCGCGCTGACTGCCCCCTATGACCTGAAGGCCCTCGCTGACGTGCTCCCCGCCGCGGATGTTCCCGTCCGGCGAACCTATACCGTGCGCTGGATGGACCCAGCCGCGCAACGGCTGGCTATCGACTTTGTGGTCCACGGCGACGACGGCGTCGCTGGTCCGTGGGCGGCGCGCGCCAGGCCGGGCGATGCGCTGGTGGTATCCGGGCCCAATGGTTCATGGCGTCCTGATCCGACCGCCGACTGGTACCTGTTTGCCGGAGATGAGGCGGCCCTGCCTGCCATCGCCGCAGGCTTGGAAGTACTGCCCGGGCACAGTACCGGGCATGTATTCCTCGAAGTAGCGCAGGCCTCCGACGCGGTGGAGCTTTCCGCTCCAGCCGGCGTCGTGGTCCACTGGGTGGTTCGCGGCGAACGCGAGGCTGGGAGCACCCGCCTCCTAGCCGATGCGGTCTCGGCCCTTGATTGGCCAGCCGGGCGGGTCGAGGCCTTCGTCCACGGCGAGCGCGGCGCGATGAAGGCGCTACGCGACGTCCTGTTCACCAGTCGCGGCTTGGAGCGCAGCCAGGTCTCCCTCTCCGGTTACTGGGCGCACGGTCGCTCGGAAGGCCGGTTCCAGGCTGAAAAGCGCGAGCCGATCGGCCAGATTCTGCCCTAGCTGAATAGGTTCATCCGCGGGCGGCTTGGAGGTGAACGATCTAATATGTGTCTTGTCCCGCCATTCTGAGGAGAACACCTTGGCGTACCTCCAGCCCTTCCTCCACAATCTCACCGGTGTGTTCAGCGCCCCCGTGCAGGCGTGGGCGGACCCCTACGGGCAGATTCGGGACTCCGGCGCGCAGGGCGTCCACTGCGGGGATGACCGGGTCATCCGGTCCGCTGTCCTGACGGTCAACGGCGTGGAGCCCGATTGGGTCTCCACCCAGGTCCGCTCAGCCCAACGGGTGGACTACCTGCATTTTGTCCGGGTCGAATCGCCGGTGGCGGACCCGTTGATGTACCTGACGCGGGCGCGCTCTGCCGATGCCGACGGGGTATCCGAGCAGATCCGCCTCGAGTCCGCCTACACCTTCCCGTCCCGGCAGGAGATTCGGTTGGTTCTCGACGCTGACAACACCCCGATGGAACGGGTGAAGGCTGGCACAGCCGGGAACTCGGCCCTCACCGTGACCGGCCCGCAGTGGCACTGGCGCGACGAAGACACCACCGCACACTTGGACGCGCCGGACGCGCAATTGGAGTACGACGGCGGCCGGATCACCCTCAGCTGGACGGTGGACGTGGAGCCACATGGCATCGTTGAGCTCGGCTGGCGGCTGTCCGTGGCTGACGCGGGCGCTCCCATGGTGGCGCCGTCGGGCCCGGAGCTCACGGTACCGGAGCTCACGATTCCGGCGGCCGACGGCGCGGCGCTGCAGCGACTGCTGGAGCGCTCCATCTCGGACCTCAACGGCCTGCGCATGGCGGCCGCGAACCACCCGGACGATGTTTTCCTGGCTGCCGGTGCTCCCTGGTTCTTCACCATGTTCGGGCGCGACTCGCTCATCGCCGCGAAGCTCCTGCTACCCGTGGATACCGCCCTGGCGGGCAGCACGCTCCGCGCACTCGCATCCCGCCAGGGCATAACCACTGACCCCGACACCGCCGAACAGCCCGGGAAGATCCTCCACGAGGTCCGCCGCGGTACGCTCACCTTCACCGCAGGTGGGACCGGCGTGTCGCTTCCCCCGGTGTACTTCGGCACCATCGACGCCACTGCCCTCTGGATCAGCCTGCTGCACGACGCGTGGCAGGCTGGCCTGCCGGAAGATCAGGTTGAAGGCCTGCTGGAGCCGCTCCAGGCAGCGCTGGCGTGGCTGCGCGACCACGGCGATGCTGACGGCGACGGCTTCCTCGAATACCACGACGAAAGCGGTCATGGCTTGGCCAACCAGGGCTGGAAAGACTCGGGCGACTCCATTCGCTGGCACGACGGATCACTTGCTGACGGGCCCATTGCGCTCGCCGAGGTCCAAGGGTACGCCTACGCCGCGGCGCTCGGAGGAGCAGCACTACTGGATGCCTTCGGACGCAGCGGCG
>DGBL01000171.1:0-2600 GCA_002384315.1 Micrococcaceae bacterium UBA4005
CTGCCCGCCCTGGACCTCTTTTTCGACCGTCGGGCGCTAGCTGCTGTGCTGGGGACGCAGGCATATGTGGATCATCTGCGGCACAAGCCTGGAATCTCAGCCATCGGGCGGCTGAATCTTCCGGGGCTGGCTCCACGGTGGATCGCCAGCTACCATCCGGATGCCTCGGCCAAGGTCGCGAAGATCCTCGCTTATGCCTCCCAGCTGGACGACCTCTCTGGGCGACGCTCGGTACTGACTCCACCCAGCGTCGAGCAGTGGCGGATCCCGGGACATCCGGAACATCTGATTCTCACCGGCCCGTGGGAAGCTGACCGGAAGCTGGGGCGGGCACTAAAGCCGCTGGCCGACCATGGCATCATCGATCCATGCGGCGAATCCGCGGCGCTTGTGCTGAACTACAACCCCTTCCGCAGAGTCGTCTTTGCCTTCGACACCCGCGGCGGGCAACGAACGGTATGCAAAGCGACAACGACCCACAGTTCCGGCACAGCAGCGCTTGTCCGCCGACTGAGCGCGGCAGGAGTCCCCTTGGTGGCCCCCTACTCTCCGGGCGACCAACCCGCTGGAATATTCGCCTCGCACCATGCGCGCTACTTTCCATGGGTCGACGGCGGGAACCTCGCAGATCTCCTGCTGGTCGAGAATGCTGAGGGGCACACTGCGCCCGAAGCTCACCCGGCGTTCCGTACCGGCGAAGCCCTGGCGTTGCTGCATGCGCAGCGGCCTTCCGCCGACACTCCGGCCAGCGGGCCCCTGCTGAGCCCTATACCGTCGACGGTGCAGTCGCTGGCACACCTGCTCCCGGAGCAGGCATCCCGGCTCGAGCGCATCGGCGCGCGCCTTGCGCCGCTCCTGGCGGCAGCTGGGGCGGACAGCGTGATCCACGGTGATTTTTCCGCTGACCAGGTCCTCGTCGCGGAGCACGGGGTCCGCCTGATCGATTTCGACCGTGTCCGCACAGGTCCGGGAATCGCGGACCTGGCCAGTTTCGCTGCTGTCGAACTACTCTCCATCGCTCCCGGGATTCCCGGTTCGGCGGGCCGGTTGGCCAACCTGCCCACTACAGCGGCGATGCTGGCCGGCTACCTCCACAGCGGCCGGACGTTCTCCGAGGTGGAGTTGAATATCTGGGCCAGCCACTATCTGCTCGGCCGGCTCAGCGAACCGTTCCGAGACTGCGCTCCGCACTGGCGCGCCGAGATCGCACGCCGGATGGAGTGCATCGAGGAATTGTTGTGGTAGACCATGAACCGGCAGTGGAGCGGCAGCTACCGGACCAGGCCGGTCCGGGACGGGCGATGGACCTGCTGGACCCCGCACGCATCGGTGGAGCCATGGGCGTCGGTGTCTCGATCCGACGGGCCTGGCCTGCTGCCGGGGGGTCCCTCACCTTCGAGGCCCGGGAAACGGCAACCGGCCGGATCCGGGCAGGCGCCATCACCGCCGAGGGCGGGATCCGTGGCACCGCATTCGGAGCGGACCCGGCCCTCACCGGGCTGACCTCCGCCGTCGGAACTGGAGAACTGCTAGTTCACCGGTTCGGAAAGCGTGCGGTACTAAAGCAGCCGGGAACTGGCACAAACCCTGTCTTCGTCAAAATTCTGCGCGCGGGAAAAGTTGGACGGGTGGCGCACGCACACCAGTATGCTCAAACGCTTGCTTCCGGATGCAACCTCGGCGTGCCGCGCGTTCTCGCCGAGGACCGCACCAGCCTCACCTTGTCCGCTGTGCCGGGAACCAGCCTGTTTTCGCTGGGATCCGGCGTCCTACGTTCCGCGAACGTGGTCGACGGCGCCATACCGGAGGCCGACCCGTCCTGGACCGACGCCTGGATCCGCTTCACAGAGCTCTGGCCCCGCTTTGCCCGTTCAGCCTCAGATTCCCTGCCCCTGCATACCGCGCTCGACGAATACCGCACGGTCCACCAGTGGGTAGCGCACGCGCAAACCCACGGAACTCTCGACGTCGACCCGTTGCTAATCAAGGATTCGTTGGAACAACTCCGGCTGAAACTGTGTGCTGTTCCGGCCCAGGACCCCGTGCTGGCGCACCGGGACCTCCACGACAAGCAGGTCTTCTTCGACGCCGAACGCAATACGATGGGGCTCATCGACTGTGACACCCTCGCGTTGGCTGAGCCTGCGTTGGACCTGGCTAATTTGCTAGTGCACCTCGACCTCCGGCAGGCCCAGGGACTGTTGGGGGCAGCTACTGCGGCGACAGCCGCCGCCCAGCTCAGGGAAACAGCCTCCCTGCTTGGTGTATCGACACAACGACTTGATGCCTACGCAGCTGCTACCCGGCTTCGCTTGGCCTGCGTCTATTCCTTCCGTCCGAGCTACCGCGCACTGGCTCGTCGTTGGGCGCTACAAGCGGATTAGCATTCTCACACCAGGGTGGGAACCTGCGCGGGCAGTTGCGGCCGACCCAGCGCGCGGTAAATCCAGCCTGCGCCGCGCCAGCGCTCCGCATCCAGGCAGTTGCGGCCATCGACGACAGCCCGCCGGGATACCCGTTCGGCGAGCATGTGCGGATCCAGCGTCCGGTATTCCTCCCATTCCGTGAGTACCAGTACCGCATCGGCGCCCTCGACCGCC
>DGBL01000171.1:2767-6372 GCA_002384315.1 Micrococcaceae bacterium UBA4005
CCGCCGCCTCATGTTGATGGAGTCCACCTCCCGCAGGAAGGTCAAGGCCTGGTCGGCGCCCAATTCGCCGGCACGGGCCATGAACGCCCGGATATCCTTGGGCAGGCATCCACCACCGAATCCCAACCCGGCATTCAGGAAGCGTCGCCCGATCCGGTCATCGTGGCCGATCGCGTCAGCGAGGAGCGAGACATCCGCCCCGGTCGCCTCGCAGACTTCAGCCATGGCGTTGATAAAGGAAATCTTGGTTGCTAGAAATGCGTTGGCGGAAACTTTCACCAGTTCGGCAGTCTCATAATCCATGCAGAGCCGCGGAGTGCCCGCCGCGAGGACGGAACCGTACAACTCATCAAGGACCCCTTGGGCGTGCTCCGCGTCGGCGGGCAGCCCGTAGACCAGTCGGTCAGGGCCAAGCGTGTCCTCAACGGCAAACCCCTCACGGAGAAATTCCGGATTCCACACCAGGCTCACGCCCGGACACCGCAGGTGCAGGGTTTCGGCGATGCCGCGCGCCGTACCCACAGGAACCGTCGATTTTCCCACCACCAGGTCACCCGGGCGCAGATGGGGCAGCAGTGCGTCCACGGCTGCATGGACATGGCTGAGATCGGCGCCGTTTTCGTTGCGTTTCTGCGGTGTACCCACTGCAATGAAATGCACGGCGGCGCCAGCGGCCGCGGCAATGTCGGTCGTATAACCAAGCCGGCCCGCTGCTGTTTGCTCAGCTAGAATCTCAGGAAGACCCGGTTCGAAGAACGGTGGTTGGCCCGCCGAGAGCGCAACCACTTTTGCCGCATCCACATCGATCCCGACGACGTCGTGGCCCAAGCTTGCCATGCAGGCCGAATGGACCGCCCCCAGATAACCGCAGCCAATCACTGAAATCCGCACGGTGTGAGCCTTTCTCTTCCGCAACCACGACCGGGAGCATTCCCGCCCGGAGCCCGGGCTGTGAGTGGTTGCACGTCCACCCCGCCCACGCTATGCATGAAGCGTGAAGCGGGGATGAATTTCTGATGAGAGCTACATGAGAACCCTGCTATATTTCAGTGGCAAGGTTTGTGCCCCCTCTGCCTCTCAGGAGCGCTGCCCCTCCATGATTCCCGCTCGCGACCGATGAACGCCCCCAACAGTGGCCAGCCACCAGCCGTCGGCCCTCCCGCTGCCGAGCCCGGCGAGTCCGGTGAGCCTGACCTTCGGCGACGTTTTTATCTGACGGTCGCCACTAAATTCCTTGTTTCCACGGTGTTCGCCGCGGGGTGGACCGGGCTCGCCGTCTGGCTGTCACAGCCGTGGATTGCTGACCTGTCCCTGGTGGTCGGCCCGGTGCTGGCGTGGGTGATGGTTGCGCTGACCGCCTACCTGCCAGGGTTGGTGGTCGCCTTGCTGGCTATGAGTCTGTTGCTCGACCGCCAGCCACGGCTGCGGGTCCTGGACCCGGACAGCCCCGTCACGGTGATCATCGCAGCGCTCAATGAGGAGCGCGGGATCGCCGCGACGATCCGCGGGGTTGCGCGCTCAGAGTATGCGGGTCCCATCTCGATCATCCTTGCCGATAACGGTTCGACCGATGCGACGGTGGCGGTCGCCCTCGACGCAGCCGCTGAACTCGATATCGATCTCACGGTGATCCGGGAACAACGCCCGGGGAAGTCCCATGCGCTGAACCGGGCGCTGGTCGAGGTCACGACCGCGTGCGTGATCACGGTGGACGCCGACACGATCCTGCACCGGGAGGCTCTGCGCCGGCTGATGTCGCGCTTCGAATCCAGCGCCGAGGATACGGTGGCGATTGCCGGCTCGGTCCTGGTGCGAAATTCGCGGATCAATCTGCTGACAAAAATGCAGGAGTGGGATTACTACCTCGGAATTGCCGGCGTGAAACGGATGCAGGGGCTCTACCAGTCGATCCTGGTGGCGCAGGGGGCTTTCTCGGTGTATCTCACGGACGCTGTCCGCGAAGTGGGCGGGTGGCCGGACGCGATCGGCGAGGACATTGTTGTCACCTGGCGCCTGATGCAAAGCGGGCGGCGGGTCGTCTTCGAGCCCACCGCCGTGGCCTTCACCAACACGCCGACGACGACGGTCCAGTTCTTCCGCCAACGCGCACGCTGGGCGCGGGGCATGTTCGAAGGGATCCGGGCGGTTCCTCCGTGGCGGCAGAAACGCGTTCTCACACGGTTTGTCGCCGGCATTGACCTGCTAATTCCGCTGCTGGACGTCGGCTACGCGCTGGTCTGGCTTCCCGGCCTTGTGCTCGCCATCCTGGGATACCCGATCATCGTCTCCGTGTGGACGCTTGCGGTGCTGCCGATCACCCTGCTGGTCTACGGCTTGTTGCGGCACTACCAGTCGAACAAGGTGTTCGGCCCGTTGGGCCTCACGGTTCGGCGTAACCGGCTGGGCTACATCGCGTTCCTGCTGGTCTACCAGGTCATTTGTTCGGTCGCGGCACTGACGGGGTACGCGCAGTTCATCTCCGGCACCACGCGACGCTGGAAGTAAGACGGGCTGCGCTCAGTCCGCCAAAGCCCCCTGCAGGGCCGCTTCGGTAGCGCCTACCGCCGGCTCGGCGAACCATAGCCGGGTCTCGCCATATTTTTTTTCGGCAAACCGTGCCAGCCCGGCGGGCCACTGCGGTTCCGAGGAGCGTACGGACCGTTCAAGTACCAGCACGGCCCCGGCGCCGAGGTGCGGCGCAACAGCGGCAAGAATCACGCCAAGCTGGTTCTCCTCCAGCGGATACGGCGGATCCATGAGCACCAGGTCCCACTGGGTCCCGGGGGGAACGCGCAGCAGGTAACTCTCCACCGTCGAGCGATGCACACGCACCGCAGTGCTGCCCAGCACCGTGTTGACCAGCCCGGCGTTCTGACGGCATACAGCCGCCGGCCTCTCCGCCGCTTCCACGAGGTCCACCGTTGCGGCCCCGCGGCTGGCGCTCTCGACACCGAGTGACCCGGAACCGGCAAAGAGATCGAGGACCCGGGCACCGTGGACGGCGTTGTACGCATCCAATCGGGAGAATAACGCTTCCTTCACCCGGTCGGAAGTTGGCCTGGTTCCTGTTCCGGGAACGCTCAGCAGGGTTGAGCCGCCGGCTGCTCCGGCGATGATGCGGGTCATGCGTTTACTTTAGCCACGTTCGAGGAAGGCTTCCTTTTCTGGATTGAGGTACAGGTCCAGGGCCGCCGCCAGTGCCGGGCTGCCCGCCAGCTCCGGATCCAGTGCGACGATCTCCTGGGCATCCCGGCGCGCCGCTTCGATGAGGTCTCCGTGTTCGGAGACCTTCAGCAACCGCAGCGCAGATTTGCCCCCGGACTGCGACGAGCCGAGGATATCGCCCTCGCGGCGGAATTCGAGGTCCTTCTGGGACAGCACGAATCCGTCCGTCGTGGCGGCAACCGCCGCCAGACGTTCCCGGCTGGGGTGCTCCGGCTCCATCCGGGTCACCAGCAGGCAGGTGCCCGCCTCGGCACCCCTGCCTACCCGGCCGCGGAGCTGATGCAGCTGTGAGATTCCGAATCGTTCGGCGTCCATAACCACCATGAGGGTCGCATTGGCAACGTCGACGCCCACTTCGATCACCGTGGTGGCTACGAGGA
>DGBL01000064.1:0-650 GCA_002384315.1 Micrococcaceae bacterium UBA4005
CGAAGAACCCGCTCCACATAGCCAGCTACTCCACCTCCGGTCCCGGAACACTCCCGAACGGGTGGTCGACCTACAGCCTCTGGCAGTACACCTCCACTGGTCCGGTCGTCGGCGACTGGAACCAGTGGCCCGGAACGCTGACGAACCTGCGCAACTTCGCTGCCAATCGGCCCTCCACGGACCAGACCCAGCTGCGCTTCAGTACCTCTGACTTCAACGGCGACGGCCAAACGGACCTCATGGACCGGCGCAGCGACGGAACACTCTGGTTCAGCCGCGGACTATCGGGCAACAGGTACGCCCCACCTGTGCGCATCGGTACCGGCTGGAATATCTTCGACCGTGTCTTCGCCGTGGACGACTTCGACAACGACGGCTTCAACGACCTCGCAGCCCGCACCCTGGGCGGTGAGCTCTGGCTCTACTCCGGAAATGGCACCGGAGGCTTCCGCAAGTCTGCCAGGATCGGCACGGGCTGGCTCACGTTCAATGCGGTATTCGGGGTCGGCGACGCCACCGGAGATGGTGTCGCCGACATGGCCGGCAGGGACTCGGCGGGCAACCTCTATGTGTATCCCGGTTCCGGTACGGGCGGGTTCAAACCGCGCATCGGCGCGGGCGGGGGCTGGCAGGGGCTGAACAGCCTCGAC
>DGBL01000064.1:713-15197 GCA_002384315.1 Micrococcaceae bacterium UBA4005
CAGGACGTCAACCAGGATGGCAAACCGGACCTGATTGCCCGGTTCGCGAACGGCAACCTTCGCACGTACCTCGGTAACGGCACCGGAGGCTACCTCTACGAAACAAAGATTGGGCGGGCCTGGAACTTCACTACCGTATTCGAGGGCACCGATTTTGACGGCGACGGTAACCAGGATGTCATCGCACTGGCTTCCGACGGCACGCTGCTCCTCTATTCCGGTAACGGATCCGGGGGTTTCAAAGCCAAACGGACCATCGGCGTGGGCTGGAACATCTTCGACGGCATCCTGAACGGCAGGGATTTTGACGGTGACGGAAAACCCGACGTGATCGGTCGGACCCGAGACGGCGCGCTGCTGCTCTACGGCACCGATGGCAAGGGAAAATTCACCAGTAAGAAGCAAATTGGCCGGGGATGGTCCTCGTTTGAGGATGTCCTCGGGGTGGGTGACTTCGACGGCGACAACAAATCGGATCTCATGGCGCGCACCACTAGTGGCGACCTGCTGCTCTACCCCGGCAACGGTGGTGGAATGTTCAAGCCGAAGCGCACCGTCGGACGAGGATGGTACATTTTCAATCTGGTTACCGCCGCAGACGACTTTGGCCACGACGGCACCCAAGACCTATTAGGCCGCACGCCCACCGGCGAAGCTTTCCTCTACTCCGGCAACGGCACCGGTGGTTGGAAGTCCAAGGTCAGCCTCGGAACCGGATGGGAACGATTCGCCGATATCGCCAGCACCGGAGACTTCACCAAAGGCGGACGCCCCAATCTGGTGCTACGGCAACCCAACGGCGAACTGTTCCTGCGGACCGGGAATTACAAGGGCGGGCTCGGCATCATCACAGTGAACAGCGGCGCCCTATAGGACGCCGGTAGCGGCGGCACTAACTGCTGCTACCGCAGGATAGCTTCGATGGCCTCGACCCACGGCCGGGCCGCCATCTCGGAGGAAAGCTCCCCTGCGGCCCGGTGACTGTTCTGCTTGAATTCGCGCACCGTCGCCACCGTCAACGCGCGGATCGCCTCCCGGAAGGACTCCACGGTGAAATCCTCGGAGACCACGCCGAGCCTATGCGCACGAACAACCCGCGCCATCTCCGGCGAGGGGCCGATAACGATTCCGAGGCGGGCCTGAAGATACTCATAGAGCTTATTCGGCAGCGCCATCTCGTAGTTGTAATTGGTCGGCGGGAGCAGGAAAACCCCGACGTCGTACGCGTTCAGGGTCGGCACCAGATCCGCATACGGCACCGGATCGCGGAAGGTGACATTGTCCATCCCCGCAGCCTGTTTCTTCAACGCGTCGATGGCTCCTTCGCCAGTGGACATCAGCATAAATTCAAGCGTCGCGCCCTCAACGCCCCGCATCGCTTCGATCATCAGGTCGAGCCGCCTGGCCGGATTCGATCCGCCACTGTGCACCAACCGCAGCGGAGCGGCAACCGGCTGGGGCTCCTGTTCGGCGTAGTCCGCAGCGTTGGTCACCACAGCCGAGGACAAACCGTATTCACGCTCGTATGCCGCGGCGATACCCGGCGCGACGGTCGTTACCGAACTGGCGCGCTGCGCCTGGCGCAGATGCCAGCCCGAATAGGGCAGGCCCAACAGCCGCCAGTTGATGCCCGAGCCCGGCAGTCGCGGCTCCCACTCGTGCAGGTCGGCATGAACCCCGCGGTGCGGCTCCAGGAGCAGCGCCAGCGGAACCGTGTTCAGATCGTTGGCGAGAATGACGTCGAAGCGCCCCTTCGGGACCAGCTCGAGGGCGGCTTTGACTCGGGGCTCATGCCGGTAGAAGCGGGCGAACTGCCGGGCTGCCAGGTACGCACCGGCATACTTCAGGTCGGTGGGCCACCAGGCTGTCCGTGCGTCCGGAATTTCGTAGTGTTCCTCCACGCCGTCCGGGGCCGGGCCGAAACCGCAGGTCGCGACGTCGTAGGTCTCCCGCAGCAACCGCAGTTGCCGCAGCACGCGCGGATCGCGGCGCAGCGGGGAAAAGCAGAGCAGAAGAACGCTATTTTTCATAGCTCTCACCCTATCCTCCGGTGGATAGCCAGCCGGCCTCCGACAAGCACTGGACGCTGGTTCTCGCGTAACCTGATGCTGGTATGAAAAATCTATTCGCGGTCCTGCGCCCCCTCCTCGCCACCCTTCCAGCGGGCAGCCGGAAGTTCCTGCTCAGCTACGGCGTCGCCAGCGGGTGCCTGGCCGTGCTCGACATGCTGGCCCTAGGCATGATTGCCCTGCTGTTGCCGGCGCTGGTGGGAGGAGCCGAAGTCTCCCTGCCGCTGATCGGCGAGGTCTCCGACCAAGTGTTGCCGATCCTGGCGGTGGTCTGCACACTGATAGTGCTCAAAGGGGTGCTCGCGGTGCTCCTGCTTCGCCTTGCCACCCGCCGGTTCGCCCAGCATGAAGTCGCGATCGGCGACCGGCTGTTTTCGGCCTATCTCGCGTCCCCCTGGGGTAACCGACTGAAGAAAAACTCCGGTGAACTGGTCCGCATGGTCGATGTTGGGGTCGGCATCACGGTCTCCGGGGTCCTTATTCCCGCCATGACACTCTTCGGAGAGTTCGGGACGCTCATTGCCGTGATCGTAGTGCTTTTCGTCGCCCAACCTCTGATCGCCGTCGTCACCCTCAGCTATCTGGGACTGATCGCGTTCCTGCTTGCCCGGGTCATCTCCCCCAAGGCTGTCGCTGCTGGCAGGGAAAACCGGAAGTGGTCGGGTAGGACCGTCGTCATGCTCACCGAAGCAATGAATGCGCTGAAGGAGATCACCCTTGCCGGGCGGGCCGGGGACGTCCAGGAGCGCGTCCATATGACGCGTACCCACAGTTCCACGGCGCGGGCACAGTCAATCTTCCTCTCCCAGGTTCCGCGGTACGTTCTGGAAGCTGCCCTGATTGTCGGTTTCGCACTGGTGGGTGGGGTGGGCCTGCTAACGGGCGGCCCTACCGGAGCGGTCAGTGCCGTGGGACTCTTCGCCGTCGCCGGTTTCCGCCTGGTTCCTTCCCTGACCCGGTTGCAGGCGGTCCAGTCGCAAGCCAATTCAAGCGCCTCCTTCGCCAACCAGGTTATGCGCGACATCCGTGCCGGGGACGAGTTGCTTGCCGCGAACGCTGTGGAGCGCCCGCAGCGGAAGCTCGGGCCCGAACCCACGACGATCGAGTTGCGCGAAGTCTCCTTCAGCTACCCCAATTCCGAGGCCCCCGCCCTGGACTCGGTCACCATGCGGATTCCCGCCGGCGCCCATGTGGCGCTCGTCGGTTCCTCCGGGGCCGGCAAATCCACCCTCGTGGACATCCTCCTGGGATTGCTGGAGCCCAGCGGCGGGCAGATCACCGTCGCCGGGCAAAACATGGAGTTTGTGCTCGACGACTGGCGCCGACGCATAGGGTATGTCCCGCAGGAAGTTTCCCTCTTCGACGCGAGCGTGGGACAGAACGTAGCGCTGACCTGGAACCCGGACAACGTGGACAGGGAGAAAGTTGCCGCTGCGCTGGCGCGTGCGCAGCTCCTCGATACCGTCTTAGGACGTGAGGGCGGCATCGACGCCGTCATCGCCGAACGGGGGCTGGCGCTCTCCGGCGGGCAGCGCCAGCGGCTGGGAATCGCCCGCGCCCTCTACAACCAGCCGAACGTCCTAGTCATGGATGAGGCCACCAGTGCGCTAGACACCAGCACCGAGGCAGCAGTGACAACAGCCATCCGGGAACTGCACGGCGAGGTGACCGTGATTACCGTCGCCCACAGGCTGGCCACCATCCGCAACGCAGACATCGTCTTCTTCATGCGTGCGGGGCGCGTCGTGGCCCACGGATCCTTCGATGAGGTGGTGGCGAAGGTCCCTGATTTCGCTACGCAGGCAGCCCTGGCCGGACTGACCCAGCCCTAGCCCGCATCCGCCCCGGCGTCGAGGTCCAGCGATCGATAATGATCGGCGAGGGTGCGCGCTATCACCCGTGGATCATGGTGTTCGCGCACCCAGCGCCGAGCGTCGAGCTCCTGCGAGGATCGCGCCGGGTCGCGCAGAACCTCCACAATCGCCGCTGTCTGCTCCTGCACCGAGGGCGGGCTGAGGATCGGCACAGTGCCGGGGTAGAGCTCCGTGCGCAGCTCCATCACGGTCGGCACTCCGATGGCCAAAGCCTGGAGCTCGCTCATTCCCAAAAGGCCCGTGGACTGTCCCACGACCGCGTGCGCCCCGGCAAGCCAGCGCAGGTAGGCCGGCTTGTCCATCTGCGGAATCAGCCTCACCCCCGCCGCCGCGGCCCGGGATGCGTTTTCGCCCCACTGCAACCCTTGGACCTGAACACCGGAACCCGCCAGTGCCCGTACCAGGCTTTCAGCCAGTTCCAGTTGCCGTCCGCCGCCTTTGGCGCCGCTCCAACGGGAGGCGAAAACCACGCTTACTTCAGGTCGGGGAGTCCATTCCGGCAACTCGCTCAAATCCACCGGGTTGGCGAGATACAGCGCGTCCGGCCGGGCTTCACGGGCATGCTCGGCGAGGTCGGGCGTGGCATAGAAGACAGCACGCGCATGGTCAGCGCCCCACTGGACGCGCTCGCGCTGGGCCGGGTCGCGGTAAAATTCCCGGATATCCGTGCCGTGGAAATGCACCACAAAGGGGCGGCCCGGTGCAGCCTGGGCAATATTCACGCGGGTGCCGAAATGGATATGGAGCAGGTCGGCGCGCTGGAACTCCACCCGGCGTCGTACTTTCCATCCCCCCACGCCGGCGAGCCTGCGCGCCGGCCCCAGCAGGCCGCGGGTGTCGCCGGAGGTATCGCGCATATCCAGGTGCCTCCACGGCAAGCCTTCCGCCCGGCCGGACCGGACCAGGGTCGATGCGACGTCAGCGCAGTCGAAGACGTGCAGCACCCGCGGGTCCGTCCGGTTTATCGCCATAGACCGAACCTAGCAGAGCAGATATGGGTTCTCCGGTACCGGACGGTAGTGTGATGAACCGTAGTGTGATGAACGCCGAATTCCGCGTCGAAGGAAACCCATGACCGCTCAGCGCCGCCCCCACCTGCTCTATGTGGCTTGGGGTTTTCCGCCATCGCGCGGCGCCGGGGTGTACCGGGCGCTGGCCACTGCGAACGCCTTCGCCGAGGCCGGGTGGGAGGTTACCGTCCTCACCGCCAGCCGTGAGGTCTTCGAATACCAGACCGGAACCGACACCGAGCTCGAAAAGAAGATCGACCCGCGCATCACGGTCGTACGGGCGCCCTTCAGCTGGGTACGTGGAGAACCCGATCTGGCGAACTGGTCCCGGAGCCGGGTGGCATCTAATCTCCTGTGGTCCTACCTGCGGGCCAAGGCAGACAGGCTTTCCTTCCCCGAGCCGGTCTACGGGGGCTGGAAGCGAGCGCTGATCCGCGAGACCGAGAGCATCCACAACGCTAGCCCCGTGGACCTGGTGATCGGCACAGCAAACCCCAATATCGATTTTGTGCCCGGCTGGCACCTCCACAGGACTGCGGGCGTGCCGTACGTCATGGACTACCGCGATACCTGGCATTTGAACGTCTACACCGACACCCGGACAGGCTCCACCCGCAGCCGCTCCGCCCGGCTGGAACGCAGGTTGCTCAAATCCGCCCAAGAAGTCTGGTTCGTCAATGCGCCGATCCGCGACTGGCACGCCGGGCAGTATCCGGAGGCCGCCGCACGCTTCCAGGTGGTGGCCAACGCCTTCGACCAGGAGTTCGCGCGCGCGTTCGAGGGGATGCAAGCCCCCGCCGGGACTGGCGAGGACGGGTTGGTGTTTGGGTACCTCGGTACGATCTACGGCCCCATGCCGCTGCGTGAATCCCTGGACGGATGGCGCATCGCACGGCGCAGTTCGGCAATCCTCGCGAAATCCACCCTCGAAATCCATGGCAGGCTCGGGCATTACGCAGAACCGGACCCGGCAATCCTGGCCCTGTTGGAAGAATACGCGGACGACGGCGTTCGCTACCACGGTCCCGTGAGCAAGACTGCCGTGGCGGGCGTGTACACCAGCTTCAACGCCCTGCTGCTCATCCTGGGGCGCAGCAAATACGTCACCAGCGGGAAGGTGTTCGAATATGCTGCGAGCGGGCTGCCCATCGCGTCGCTGCACCACCCGGAAACCGCGTCCACCGGCATCCTCACCGGCCACCCGGACTGGTTTCCCACCCCCGACCTCACGCCCGAAAGTATCGCGGAAACACTGGTGCTCACGGCCGAACGAGCCCGGTCCATGACTGGGGCAGACTATGCCCGGAATCAGCAGTGGGCGGAGCATCTTTCCCGGGATAAGCAACTCAGCCCACGGATCAGTGTCCTGGAACGCGCCGTGGCAGGAGGGAACCAGTGAGCAGCCCGCTGAAAGTACTCGCGATCGTCGGCTCCCCCACCACGCCCGACCAGTTGTTCATGTCAGCACTGGGAAGCAACCGGCTAGCCGACACCCTCGGGGCGGCCTGCGGGCGCGACGTCGAAGTGTCACTGCTCTCCTGGCTTCCCGCGGCGGACCCCGCACAGTTCACCGCCACCCATTCGCTTGCTGCCAGCGATCCCGGCCCTATCGACCGTATCCTGCGGCGTATCGGGATGCCCCGCATTGACGCCGTACTCCGGCGCACTCCGCCGGGGCGGCTCATCCTCTCCCTCGGACCGAGCGATCCCTCGCGTGTTTTCTGGCGCGCCGTCCAAGCCGACCCGCAGGCGATGGCGTTGCTGGCGGGCGCCGACGTCGTACTGGCGGTCGATCTGCCGGGCGTCAGGACTGCCTGGAACGCACTGCGTGCCCAACTGGTGGAGCACGCCTACTACGGCATCGCCTCCACGGTGAAGGTCTTCGCGACCAGATTCAGCCAATAACGTCCCGATAGTGTTGCTCCAGTTCGGCGCAGCTGGTTTCCAGGCTCCGGCTGGTCACCACGAAGTCACGCGCACGGGCGCGCATCGCCTGGTATTCGGCGTCGGGCAGGGCCAAAACTTGGGCGAGGGAATCCGTGAGCGCTCCGAGGTCTGCCTCGGCGGCGAGCAGCCCTGTCTCGCCGTCGAGAACCATCTCACTGATACCGCCGCTGGCGTAGGCGACCACGGGCGTTCCGCAGGCCTCCGCTTCGAGGGAGACCAGCCCGGCAGCTTCCCGCCACCCGTTCTCTTCCTGGCTGGGGACAGCAAGCAGGTGTGCCTGCCGCATCCAGCCGCGCACTGATTCCCGGTTCAGGCTTCCCAGCACACGGGCGTCGGGGTGCTCACGCAGTTCCGCCTCAAGGGCCGCATGCAACGGACCGTCCCCGACGAACACCAGCCGGTGCGGGTGTTTCTCCGCGAGGATACGGGCTGCCCGCGCCAAGTCCAGCACGCCCTTCCTGTGGACCAGCGCCCCGACGAACAGGATGATGGGCGGATCGGCCGTGGCTCGCGGAGGTTGCTCCGGCGGAGTGAAAAACGTTGCGTCGATGCCCTGATAGTGCACTTCCATGGTGGAGCCGCGGTAGCCGTTGGCCACCGCCGTGTCCGCCAAATATTTGCTGACAGCGAGCAGCCGGCGGCTCTGCGCGTTCGCGGCCCGGATATTTGCATGGTGCCAACGCTGCATTGCCGTGACCGGCTTCCTGCCAGCGACATAGACATCCGCGCCGTGCAAGGTCGTCAGCAGCGGTGTCCGGGCGAGGCGTGCGGCAGCAACCGCTGGAAGCGACCAGGTTGCAAAGTGCTGGTGGATCACCTGCGCCCGGTAGCGCAGTAGCGCCGCCGTCATCACGGGCATGAACGCCGGCATCACGAGTTCGCGGCTGCGGAACGTGCCGGAGCGGCGCGGAACAAAGTCCCGCACGTCGGTCTGCAGGGCGTGATCGAGAACCTCTGAGACGAGCGTAAACGCACGGAAGTCGTGATCGGCGCCGAGGACCTCGGCATGGGAGAGGGCAAAGTAGGTGGGCGGTATCCGCAAGGTGCCCTTGGTGATAGCCACCCGGAGGCGCCGGTCAGGCTGATTCATAGCGGTGTAGGTCCTTTCGTCCGGTTGGTTCTCCTGCAGACCTGCGTGCGGGAAACGCGAAGATCCAGCGGAACCGGGAGGTTCGAGTGTGGGTGTACAGGGACAACGCACTCACCACGCCGAGTGTCGTCAGAACCGGCACTGCAATGAGGTTGAGCACCAGATTATCCGGCGGCAACGACGACTCTCCTCCACCGAGCGCGCGCACCACGACGACGACGGCTGCCAGCAGCACCGGGTGGAGAAGGTAGATGGGCAGCGTCCGTGCAGCAATGTGGCCTGCCCACCGAGCGATACCCGTAAAGCGTGCGGCCCACACAGACGCTGAGAACGCGGCGGACATCCCGAGGAAGGACATCGGGACAACATACGCGCCGTCCAGCGAGTTCCAGTACACCGCGTAAGCCAGCGCAGAATAGCCAGCAGCCGGAAGCACGAACAGAGCTCCAGCGAGTTGGCGCCGCGACGGGTGCCGCAGGGTTTCGGCTAGGGCTACTATGGCTCCGGACTGAAAGCACCCCAGGAAGAACCAGAAACCGAAACTGCATAGCCGCACTAGTGTCGTGGAAAGAGGATCCAGGAAGGCTGGCACGGCAATCGATCCGACCCACGGTCCGATCCAGAGCAGGCCGAACGTCAGGACCAGCGTAAGTCCACGCCAGCGTTGGAGCAGCCTGGCAAGGGCGAGGAAGACCACGAGGACAAAGAGGAACCAGTATGCGGTCCCACCTACGGGGAGCGCGGCCAGGCTCTGCCTCATGTAGCCCACCGGGTCCTGTGGGTTGTAGGCGAATCCAGCGATCGCGGCGAACAGCATTCCCCACAGAAGATACGTCCACAACAGGTTTCTCTGGCGCGACCGCCAGACGCGCGGCCAGGGACGGCTGAGGGAGGACGCTGCCAAGATACCGGAAGCGAGGAAGAACAGCGGCATCCGCACCGGTACTAGAGACCGGTTGAATCTGGCCCACCAATCGATGATCTGGCTCTCGGAATCCGGAATCACGTAGCCGATACCTGCGTACCCGACGTGGTAAAGCACCACCAGAATGATCGCACTGGCCTTCGCAATGTCGATCCAGGCAATCCGGTCCTGGGCGGCGGCGGGACGAGCGGGCATCTATCGCACTGCCGGCAGCTCAGTCACGGTTTCCCCCAGGGCTGCGGTGCTTCGTCGAGGGCTATCCGGCGCGCGAGCTTCGTCAGCGTTGCCTCCATCTGTCGGAAACGCTGGTGGGTAGTGGACATGTACACCAGAAAAGACACGATAAAGGCGTACAGCATGAGGTCTGTACCGCGCCCGACACCCACCAGCCGTGCCAGGCGGCTCAGCAGGGACGGAAAGAAGATCGACAAGACGGCGGCGATGGCGAACAGCAGCACCATGATCCGGCGCACTGCCATATGTTTGGCGTTGGATCCTCCCCTGATGAGCACCAGCGAAAAGAGAACGACACCGATAACAAGGACTAACTGGACGATGATAATCATGTTGGTTACCTAAAGAGCAGGTCCGCCAGAATATTGACGGAGTTGAGGAGGGATTGCCCCTTGGATTTCGAATATTCGGTGTAGATGATCTCCACCGGGTGCTCGCTCCAGCGAGGCTTCAACGTCGCCAGAATGGAAATCAGCTCCGAGGCGTGAGCCATCCTGTTCTGGGTGAGGTGGATGTTGGCCGTCACCTGCCGGTCGAAAGCACGCAGTCCATTATGAGCATCAGTCAGGTGCATCCCTGTACTCCACCGGGTCTGCAGCGCGGCGGTCCGCAACACGAGCCGTTTGATGGAGCCGATGCGGGTGCGCCCGTCCAGGAACCGCGAGCCCAACACCACGTCGGCTTCGCCGTTACGGATCCTTTCGACCATGGCGGCGGCGTCGCTCACCCGGTGCTGGCCATCGGCGTCGAAGGTGACAACACAGTCCATCTGCGGATCCTGGAGCACATACTCGAACCCGGTCTGCAAGGCAGCGCCCTGGCCTAGGTTCACCGGATGTTGGACGACGACGGCGCCAGCGGCCCGCGCTACGTCCGCGGACGCATCCGTGCTCCCGTCATCGACACAGACAACATGGGAAAACACTGGAAGCAGGTCCCGAATCACGGAGCCGATAACAGGTGCCTCGTTGTAGAGGGGGATCACAATCCAGGTACGACTCACCCCGCAAGTATCGCATAGGACAACCCTGCCAGTGCCTCATCCAGCCTTCATTAGGCTGTGAGCAAGGTAGGGCAAAAGCCACCTAAGCTATAGTTTTTTTCATGCACACCGGGCCCATCTACCTTGTCGGACCGGCTGGTAATCCCAACTTCGGCGATGAATTTATCACTGCGTCCTGGCTGCGATACTTGGCCGCTACCGATCCGCTCACGGACGTCTGGCTCGACTGCCCCCAACCGGGACTCGCACAAGTGCTCTTCGATGGCCTGCACCCGAGGCTGCGGGTAACCAACACCCTGTGGCGCCTTTCTCAGGACTACGCGGACGCGCCCGCCGAGCAGCTCACGGAACTGGTTGCGCAGCGGATTACGGCGCTGGGCTCGCCAGCCTACGACCTCGGTTTGCTGAAACTCCGGCAGGCGCGGTCGATACATCTCCTCGGCGGGGGCTATGTCAATGGCAACTGGGCCCACCATGCGGCGCTGATCCACGCCCTGCGGGCAGTCGGACGGCTTACTGGCGCTGCGCTGTTCGCCACTGGCCAAGGCCTCATGCCAGCACTTCCGGAGCGGCAGAGAACCGGGTTGTTCGCAGGTTTCAGCCACGTGTCGGTGCGGGACGAGGCGAGCGCTGAAACCTACGGCCTCCCCCAGGGACTTGATGACGCGTTCCTGGGGCTGGGAGCTGAACTGCGTCGTAGCGCGCGCTCCGCCGGGCTTTATGTATGCATCCAAAGCGACACGGCTGACCCAAACCTCTTCGACAACGCGGTGCGGCTCGCCCGCCGCGAAATAACCGCCGCGCTCGCCCGGAACCTGGAGGTCCACTACATCGAGTGCATTCCCGGCGCCGACCGTGTGGCCTACGAACGCCTGGCCGACCTGATTCCGGCTCGACGGTTCCTGCCCTTTACCGACATCTGGGCCCGCGGCCTGCCGCTCTCACCGCAGCACCAGTGGATCACCAGTCGTTTCCACATCCACCTTTTGGCGGCGGCAGCCGGAGCGCGCGGGATAGCCCTCGGTCTAAAACCCGGCTATTACGACGTCAAACATTCCTCGGTGGCAGCCCTGGGTAGCGGCTGGACCGTAGCCCTTGACGCCTCCGACCACCGGATGCCTGAGCACGCTGGAACACTCGCTGCTGACGCGCCGCACCATATCGCGACCAAGGAGGCCGAAGCCCGGCGTCTGTACCCGGCTCCCACCGCTGCCGGGAAACTGATCTCTCACCGTGATGCCGCAGCCCAACGAGTGGCTGGCGTTCTGCGTCGATCCGCCCACGCTGCGCGCCTGCGGTAGGAACACATACAGGACTTATGGCTTCCCTGCTGCAGGAGCTGACGGGCTTCGCCCCGGCTTTCGCATTCCTGGCCCTGGTCTTCTTCGTCCCCGGAGGACTGTTTCTTTTGGCGTTCGGGCTCGGCCCGGCCCGAGCTGCGGCGCTCGGCCCGGCTGTGTCCCTCGCACTGGTGTCGCTGGCCGCAGTGGTCTTCGCCCCACTGGGCATTCCGTGGACGGCCGCTACTGTTCTGCCCTTTCTGGGAGTGACTGTCGCGGTCGCGGCTGCATGGTTGGGCCGGCGGGGCGGCTCAAGAGTAGCTGTTCTGCCCTCAATCCCCCTCGGCGCCTCCGCGCGGTGGGGCGTAGCTCTCGGCGTCCTGGGCGGCTGTACCGTGACCGGGCTTGCCCTGGTGCGCGGCATCGGTGCGGCCGGCACACCCTCCCAAGGCTGGGACCCCATCTTCCACGCGAACGTGCTGCAATGGATCCGCGAGTCGGGGCAGGCTTCGCCGTGGGAGATTTCCCCCATCTACGGCGGTTCGCGCACCGCTTACTATCCCGGCGGCTGGCATGCGGTGCTTTCGCTCTACCCCGGCAGCCTCATCGAAGCGGCCAACGCCTCCGCCGTCGTCATCGGGGCGCTCATCTGGCCGCTCGGGCTGTCCTTCCTCGCATCCGCGGTCCTCCCCCGGCACCCGGCAGCCTGGGCGCTCACACCGCTGATGGGCGCATCCTTCGTCAGCTTTCCATTCGCACAGTTGCTCAAAAGCGGCCAGTGGCCCAACGGCCTCGCGACCGCACTGGTGCCGGCCACACTTGCCTTCGCCGTTCTCATTCTCCGACAGGAAGGCCCTGGAACTGGAAGCCCCCCGCTATGGCGTCGCTGGCTGGTTTCTGGATTCCTACTCACGGCGGCGGTGGTCGGCTGCGCCGCGGCGCACCCGAGCAGCGTCTTTGCGCTCACCGTCGCGCTGGCGCCGTTCCTCATCGCCCGAATATCCTTCCCCCTGCGCACGATGGTTCGTGCGCGTCCGCGTACGCTGTTGGGTGTGGGCGTGCTCCTCGCCCTGGCCGGAACGCTGACGGCCACCGTACTGTCCCGTTCATCCCTGCTCGCCAACGTCATGAACTACAACCGCAGGGTACGCGCCGAGCTGCCTGATGCGGTGCTGCTCGCGTTTTTCGATCTCCCGCGTTTCCCTGCGCTGGAGGCTCTCACCCTGCAGGATTTCAACCTGTGGGTCGGGATCCTCGCCATCGTCGGCGCCGGCGTAGCGCTCGCCCTGCGTGGGGCGCGTCCGCTCCCGTTCGCCTGGTTGTCCTTCATCGCCTTGTACATCCTCGCTGCTGGTCCTGAAAATCCGCTCCGCTGGCTGACCGGCGTCTGGTACAAGGACACCCAACGGCTCGCACCGTTTATCGCGATGGCAGGAAGTATCCTTGCTGCCCTCGCCTTGGCTGAGGCTGCTGCCGTCTTTCAACGCCGCGTGCTGCGTTCGTCGGCGGTTCACCCGGGCACCGCGGTTTTCGTTGTCGCCGTCTTGCTCGGCGCATACGGCGCTTACACGGGGTCCGCGAACTTTCGCTCGGCGGACCGCATTGGCCTCGCCGCCCAGAACTACGTGACTTCTGACAGGCCCGGGACCGGGGTGTTATCCACCGGCGAACAGGACTTTATAAAGGACGCCGCACAACTGCTGCCCCGCGACGCCGTCGTGTTGGGGGATCCGTTCAACGGGGAAACGTTCTTCTACACCCTTGGCGGCGTCCGCGTGGTCTATCCGCAACTCGGTTCGCCTACCGGTGGCAACGCGTCGAAGGAACTGCTGCGCACACAGTTCAATGAAATCAATCAGGATCCGGCAGTCTGCGCGGCCGTGAAAACTCTCGGCGCCACGCACTATTACCAGGACCAACCGGGCGGATCCCATGGCAGCGCAAGCCTCGACGCCTGGCCCGGGCTCTACGGCGTTCCCACCGGCCACGGCTTTGACCCAGTGTTCACCGACGGAATTCGCACGCTGTATGCGATCACCGCGTGCCGGTAGGCAGAAGGCGGAAAGCCCCCGGGGCGCGTGGTACCGTCTAAAAGCTCACCCGATCACCACGGTCCGTGCCACCGCGCAGCAGTGACCACCATTCAAGCTGCAGGAGTACCAATGTCCTGGTGGGACGCCCTCCCGGCAATTGCCACAGCGGTTGCGCTCGTGACCATTCCAGGATTCCTGCTATCCCTAGCCCTCGGGATGCGCGGAATCTTCCTCTACGGCCTGGCGCCCGTCTTCTCCGTGGCGTTATCGGGAATTTCCGCAGTTATTCTTTCCCTCACCGGGGTGACGTGGGCGCTGGGCACGTTCCTCGCCGTCCTCCTGGCAGCACTGCTGCTGGCCGGAGTCCTAGGCCGGTTGCTGGAGCGGTTGCTGGATCGTAGTACTCTGCACCGCCAGGCGGCAGGACGGTTCCGGCTGGACAGACCGACCTTCCTCGGAGCCGCAGCGGGCTTGGCCGCCGGAGCCGTTGCCACGGCCTACAACCTGGTGCGCATCTTCGAGCACCCCGAAAACATCGCCCAGCGATACGACAATGTGTACCACCTCAACGCCGTCAGGTACGTGCTGGAGCACGGTGACGCTTCAACCCTCACCCTTGGCCGATTACTGAAGCCCGGCGCCGACGTCGCTATTTATCCGGCGGCGTGGCACGGCCTTGCGGCCCAGGTGGCCGGATTGTTCGACCAGTCGATCCCGCTGGCAGTCAATGCACTGAACATCGCCGTCGCCGCCGTGGTGTGGCCTGTCGGCGTACTCTTCCTCACCCGCGTGGTCTTCGGGCCGAAACTGTTGACGCTGGCATTCGCTGGTCTGCTCTCAGCAGGATTCCCGGCGTTTCCCCTCGGGCTGATCGATTTTGGGCCGCTCTATCCGAACCTGCTCTCCTACTCGGTCCTGCCAGCGGCGGTCGCGCTCGTGGTAATGATGCTGCGGTTACGGCCGGCGTCGGACACTCCGTTGCTGGGTCTGCTGGCGGCACTGCTGGTATCCGTCGCGGC
>DGBL01000064.1:15313-17301 GCA_002384315.1 Micrococcaceae bacterium UBA4005
TTCACCGACTACGGAAGCGCCCTGGGGCAGGCTCTGACCAGCGCACCGCATGGCCGAAGCATTCCTTTCGTCATCGCAGCGGGAACCGTCCTGGGCGCCGCCGAACTGTATCGGCGCCGATCGCACTCCTGGTTGCTGGGAATCTTCGCTGTGGCCGTCCTGCTGTACGCCGTTTCCGCGGCCGCCCCGCGCGGGAGCTTGCGTATGACCCTAACCGGTAGCTGGTACCAGGACCCCCAACGCCTCGCTTCGCTGCTCCCCCTACCGACGGTGCTCATCGCAGCTTTCGGAGTGTCCTGGCTGCTGGGCGCCATCCGGACCTGGACAGCGAAAATAGCACGCCTCCTCGGTGCCGGGAAGCACGCGGTGCTGCTGTCCATGCTCCTGAGCGTCCTGGTCGCAGTTACTGCTGCCGTGCAGAGCCAGCGTGGGGCTATCGATCATATGGTTCTGGAGGCGCGGGCACACCACACCTACGACGGCAATCCCACCATCCTGTCACCGGATGAGCTCGCACTGCTGGAACGGGTCGGCCAGGAAGTTCCCGCGGACGCGGTGATCGCCGTCAATCCGTGGAACGGAGGAGCGCTCGCCTATGCCATCAGCGGGCGGGAGGTCACCCAGTTCCACATGAATGCCCGGAGCACAGCGTCGTCGCTACCGGCCCTCGCCACGGGGTTGGCCAATGCGGGCGTGGACTCCGAAGCCTGCGAGGTCGCGCGTGAGGCGAATGTACGGTTCGTCCTCGATTTTGGCACCTACTACCTGCTCGACCGGGCCTCAGCGCATCGGTACCCCGCCTTCGACGGGGTACAGGCAGCGTCCAATTACGAACTGGTCGACGAGCAGGGCGAGGCGAAACTGTACCGCGTCAGCACCTGCTTCGACGGCTGAGCTGTTTCGACGGCTGAGCCGCGTTAGCGGCTTCGAATGTACGCCACGGCGTCGGCCACCGGCGCATCGAGGACGACGCTTCCGCGTTCCAGGACCACGCCACGGCTGCAGATCTGGCTCACCAGGTCCAGGTCGTGGCTGACGACCACCAGAGTCTTGCCTGCAGCGTTGAGCTCGCGAATCTTTTCGAGGCACTTTTTCTGGTACGGCTCATCTCCCACGGCAAGGATTTCATCGATGAGGAAAACGTCGGGGTTGGTATGCACGGCCACGGCGAAGGCAAGCCGAAGGTACATGCCGGAGGAATAGAAACGCACCTCGGTATCAATGAATTCGCCAATTTCGGAAAATTCCACGATCGAATCGAATTGATCGTGGATCTCCGTCTCGGACATGCCGAGAATCGCCCCGTTCAGGAACACATTGTCGCGTCCGCTCAGGTCGGGGTGGAACCCGGCCCCGACCTCAATGAGCCCGGCAACGCGTCCACGGGTCCGCACGGTTCCGTTGTCCGGGAGCATCACCCCGGAAATATGCTTGAGCAGCGTCGACTTCCCGGATCCGTTGAATCCGAGTAGCGCCACGGTTTCGCCTTCATTGACGCTCAGGGACACCTCGTTGAGTGCGGAGAACTTCTGGTAGAGATCTCCCCTCCGACCCTTAATCACCCACAGGAAAGTTTCCTTCAACGATCGTGTGTGGCGCAGGGCGAACCGTTTGTCGACCTGCTGGATGTCAATAGCTAGTGCCATGGTTCAGAGCTCCTGGGCAAAGCGGCCCTCAAGCCGACGGAAGAGGGCCTGGCCGGCGACGACGGTGCCCAGCGAGAAAACCAGTGCGATCGGAAGCCACGCCGTGAAGAAGTGATCGGGCATGCCAAGCGCCTGGTCGGATGTGGGCATCCAGAACGCATAGTGAAAGGTCTCCACGCCCACGGTCAACGGATTGAGCATATATACGCCGAGGACCGTAGGGCCCAACCGGTCGCTGACCATTGTCCAGGCGTACAGGACAGGAGAGGCCCAGGTGGCGACCATGAGCAGCATGTCAACGAGATTCTCAGCGTCGCGGAAATACACGTTCACGGCCCCGAA
>DGBL01000067.1:0-247 GCA_002384315.1 Micrococcaceae bacterium UBA4005
GCAGATCATCAAGGCGATCCTGCTGATCGCCGGAGCGTTCGTCATGACCATCTGGGTACTGGCCATCTACAACTTCAACCTCTCCACGCTGCTCGGCGCGGCGATGGAGACCTCCGGCAACCCGGACATCATCAACCCCGGCCTGCAATACGGTGTCAGCGGCACCAGCAAGCTGGACTTCCTGTCACTGGCGCTGGCCCTCGTGCTCGGTACCGCCGCCCTTCCGCACGTGCTGATGCGCTTCTAC
>DGBL01000067.1:260-13581 GCA_002384315.1 Micrococcaceae bacterium UBA4005
CATCGGCGGGTTCTACCTGTTCACGCTCGTGCTCGGTTACGGTGCAGGAGCATTGATCGGTAAGGACCGGATTCTCGCCGCCCCTGGTGCAGTGAACTCGGCCGCACCGCTGCTTGCCTTCGAACTCGGCGGGCCGGTATTGCTCGGTCTCATCTCCGCGGTCGCCTTTGCCACCATCCTTGCGGTGGTAGCAGGCCTGACCATCACCGCGGCGGCGTCGTTCGCCCATGACATCTACGCCAACGTCGTCCGCAAGGGCAAGATGGACGCTGACGGCGAAGTCAAGGTGGCCCGCCGGACNNTCTTCTCGCCGGTCATGTCCGGCAAGGAAACATCGATGATCCAGGGTGCCGACTTTGTGCTGTACCCGTTGAACAACCCGGGCATCGTCTCGATCCCGCTGGCGTTCTTCCTCGGCTGGCTGGGAACTGTCCTCGCCAAGACCACGGAGGACCCGCAGAAGCAGGCCGAGATGGAAGTCCGGTCGCTGACGGGGGTCGGAGCCGAAAAGGCGACCGACCACTAGCACCGGACCGCGTGGATCAGCCCCCGCAGGCTGGTCCACGCGCCAGCGGGCCGGGCGGATGGGTAACCCATCCGCCCGGCCCGCCGTCGTTAAGCCCCTGGCGTCTTAAGCCCCCGGCATCGTTAGGCTGGAGTGCCGCGGGCCAGGAGCGGCTCGACGCGGTACGGTATGAGCGCACCCATGGCCAGGGACGTGTCGCACCGTTCCACGCCGTCGCTGGCCAGAATGGTGCCGTTGATCCGGAATAGATCCTCTGCATCGGTGGAAACGACCCGCACCAGGATGTCAGCCTGTCCTGTGAGTCCATAGGCTTCCAGAACCTCGGGAATTGCGCTAATGCTGCGCGTGACCGCCGCAAGTTTCTGCTGCTGCACATGGACGTGGATGAAAGCCATCAACGGGTAGCCCAGCGCGGCCGGATTGATCCGCCGTTCGAAGGGAAGAAAGACCGATTTCTGTTCGAGCTTGGCCATCCGCGCCTGCACGGTATTGCGGGACAACCCCAGCTTTTCCGCTAGCGCAACAACCGTACGGCCTGAACCGCGGGCCATCGCCAGCAAGAGTCTGGTGTCGGTGGCATCAAGGGGCTGCATAGTGCGCAACGCTAACACGGCGCGGCCCAGGAGAATAGGGCACTATGCTCAGCTTTACTCAAAACGGTTGTGCCGGATGTTCGGCGTGAGTAGTGTCACATTAACAATCGGCCAAGGGTGCCCGGTCGTTGCAAAGCCGCAGGGTGATCCCCGCGTCGGCTTTGGCCGGCAATGAAAGTGGCGTGAACCGTGACTTCGGAAACAGGCAAAATACAGGCAGGCGGAACGTCCAGCGACGATTCGAGCCTGGTTCAACTCATTGATGCGCTGGGCCGACGGCAGGCCGACGCCCGTTATGACCACTACGTCGCCGACGTCGACGGCGCTGCATTGCGCCGCCTGTACGAGGATATGGTGGTCTCCCGCCGGATCGATGCCGAGGCGACCGCGCTCCAGCGCCAAGGTGAACTGGCGTTGTGGCCGCCGCTACTGGGTCAAGAGGCCGCGCAGGTAGGGTCAGCGCGCGCACTCCGAGCCGATGACTTCGTCTTTTCCAGCTACCGCGAAAATGCCGTGGCCTACTGCCGGGGAGTGAAACTCTCCGACCTGCTGCGGGTGTGGCGGGGCAACGTTCCCTCCGGCTGGGACCCCTACAGTGTCAATATGGCCCCGCCCCAGGTGATCATCGGAGCGCAGACCCTGCACGCAACCGGCTATGCCATGGGCATTCTCGCCGACGGCGCAGATTCAGCAACAGTGGCCTACTTTGGTGACGGTGCCACCAGCCAGGGGGATGTCAACGAGGCGATGGTCTTCGCCGCCAGCTACCAGGCCCCGGTGATTTTCTACTGCCAGAACAACCATTGGGCTATCTCGGAGCCAGTAGGGCTGCAGGCGCATGTGCCCATAGCGCGCCGGGCCCCGGGGTTCGGGATCCCCGCTGTGCGGGTCGACGGCAACGACGTGCTCGCGTGCCTCGCCGTCACCAGGGAAGCGCTGGAACGCGCGCGCCGCGGCGGCGGCCCAAGCTTCATCGAAGCCGTCACCTATCGGATGGGACCACACACCACCGCGGATGATCCCACCCGCTATCGGGACGCCAACGAACTGGAGGGCTGGGCCGCAAGGGATCCGATTGCGCGGGTCGCGGCGTTGCTGGACTCCCTGCAGCTGCTCGATGCGGATTACGCCGATTCGGTCCGTACCGCCGCGGACAGCGTCGCCGCCGAACTGAGGGCCGAATGCGTCGGGATGGAAGAACCTGAGGCAATGGACCTCTTTCGGAATGTTTATAGCACCCCGCACGCAGGGCTGGCCCGCCAGCGCGATAATTACCAGCGCTACCTGCAGTCCTTCACCGATCCTCCAGTATCCGTTAAGGAGTAACCATGTCCACCATGACTTTTGGCGGAGCCATCAATTCGGGGTTGCGGCGCGCCATGGAAAGCGACCCGAAAGTGATCCTGATGGGCGAGGACATCGGCAAACTCGGAGGTGTTTTTCGTATTACCGATGGTCTCCAGAAAGATTTCGGAACCCACCGGGTTATGGATACTCCGCTCGCGGAATCAGGAATTATGGGAACAGCTGTCGGGTTGGCCTACCGGGGATACCGTCCCGTGGTCGAAATCCAGTTCGATGGGTTCATCTACCCTGCTTTCGACCAGATAGTCTCCCAGGTTGCGCGTTTGCACTACCGGACGCTGGGTAGGGTCAGCATGCCGCTGACCATCCGGGTGCCTTTCGGAGGTGGCATCGGATCCCCTGAGCATCATTCCGAGTCGCCGGAAGCGTATTTCGCGCACACCCCGGGACTTCGGGTAGTGACCGTCTCCAACCCGCAGGACGCGTTCATCATGATCCAGCAGGCCATCGCGTGCGATGATCCGGTGGTCTTTTTCGAACCGAAGCGCCGCTACCACGTCAAGGACGAGGTGGATGAGGGTGCGGATCTAGCATCCTCCAGCATGGAGCAGGCACGGGTAGTCCGCGTCGGTGGAGACGTTACAGTAGTGGCCTACGGCCCGCTGGTCCCCACCGTTTGCCAGGCTGCTGACGCCGCCGCGGATGAAGGGATTTCCCTGGAAGTCGTGGACCTGCGCTCGCTGGCGCCCATCGATTTCCCGACGCTGGAAGACTCCGTGCGCAAAACGGGCCGGCTCGTCATCACCCACGAGGCGGCCGAATCAGGGGGCCTCGGGGCCGAAATCGCGGCCAGCATCACGGACCGGTGTTTTTTTAATCTGGAGCACGCGCCCGTCCGGGTCACCGGATTCGATGTGCCGTATCCGCCCTCAAAACTCGAATCCCACCACCTGCCGGACCTTGACCGGATCCTCGACGGGGTTGACCGTGCGCTGGGCCGACCCAATTCCCGCGACCAAGGATTCCACTCATGATCAGGGAATTCAGGCTCCCGGACCTGGGGGAGGGGCTGACCGAATCGGAGATTGTCAGCTGGCACGTCCACGTGGGGGATTCGGTAACGCTCAACCAGATCATCGCTGACGTGGAGACCGCCAAAGCCGTGGTGGAGCTTCCTTCCCCGTACGCGGGGGTGATTACCCAGCTACATGCGCAGCCCGGGACGGTGATCAGCGTCGGAGCGCCGATCGTTTCCTTCGATGTGGGACCGCTTGGCAGCGCGGAGCCAGATCCAGCGAGCCTGCCTGCCGGCATGCAAGCTAATGCCCCGGACGACGGCGGAACCGGCCGGGAGGCGACCCTGGTCGGTTACGGTGCGGCTCCCGAAAACCGGGGCCGTCCGGTGCGTCGGGCCCGACGGTCCGGCCCGGCGCCGCTGCCGCCCGCACCGTCAGCACCGTCAGCACGGGGGCTTACCACTCCGCCGGTGCGCAAACTCGCCAGGGATCTTGGGGTGGATCTCGAGGCGGTAACACCGTCGGGCGCGGGGGGTACGGTAGTGCGCGCAGACGTGCTGGGCGCAGCGGGATCAGCGCAATCGTACTCAGCGCGGACCGTGCCGGGGTCGCCTGGCAGCGACGGAGCAGTGCGTGGTAGCCAGTTACGCGTACCCATCAACACGATGCGCAGGAAGACCGCTGCTGCAATGGTGGCGAGCGCTTTCACCGCACCGCAGGTCACCGTGTTCCTCACTGTCGATGCCACAGCGACCATGGAGTTACTCGACCGCATCGGCGGACACACCGCGTTTTCCCCGGTCCGGGTAACGGTCGTAGGCATTGTGGCGAAAATGTTTTGCCAGGTGCTCGGGAGGCACCGGCGCCTCAATGCCCGCTGGGAAGAGTCTGCCGGCGAGATTGTGGAGTTCCAGGACATCAATCTTGGGATCGCCGCCGCCACGCCCCGAGGACTGTTGGTGCCGAATATCAAGGCGGCCCAGAAATTGTCCCTTTCCGAGCTTGCCGAAGAGATCGCTGCCCTGACGGAGGCTGCACGCGCGGGGAAAACAAGGCCGGACGCACTTTCCGGAGGAACAATTTCGATCACCAATGTAGGAGTTTTCGGCGTCGATGCCGGCACGCCCATCCTCAACCCGGGAGAAGCGGCGATCCTCGGTTTGGGTGCAATCAGGCGCAGGCCATGGGAACACCGGGGGGAAATAGCCCTACGCTCCGTCGTGACGCTGAGCCTCACCTTCGATCATCGGGTGCTCGACGGCGAGCAGGCGGCCAGATTCCTTGCGGAGCTGGGCGCAGTGCTGGAGGATCCCGGCCTGGCGGCTACCTGGGCCTAGGACAGTTCGAGGATCAATTCCTTCACCACGGCACCGCGGGCGTTGGCGAACTCCTGGCTTTCTCCAACGCGGGTGAAGCCCCACCGCTCCAAGATGCGAATCGAGGTGGTGTTGTCCACCACTGCGCGTGCCCGGATCGGGCGTTCGGAGACTTCTTGGAGGAACTGCCCGACAGCCGCCGTCGTAATTCCCTGACCCCAGCGGGATTTATCGATCCAGTAGCTGATTTCAGGAATGCCGTCCTGGTCATAGGCCAGGATGCTGCCTACAACTTCCGCATTAGAGAGAATAGTCCGCACCGTGATCCGCGGGTCGTTGAGGATTCCGTACCAGTGGTTGTCGAACACTCCGCGGTCGGACGGGTTCTTGGCGGCGAATGCCGCCATGTGATTTGCGCTGGGATCGAGCTGGTGGGAAAAAAACTTGTCCAGGTCGGTCGCTTCAACGGGTCGTAGCTCAATCACAACGGAACCTTCGGATAGGAATCGGGGTCGCCAAGAGGCCTTTGCAACCAGCCTACTAGCGATCTGTCTCAGACGGTGATCGCAGCCCAGGCCATCTCCTCGAGCAGGGTCCGCAAGCTCGCTAGATCCTTGCCAGAGGTGCCGCGCTGGGTGGTGTGCGGCGTGGAGTTGATGAGTCCGAATACCGCGTGGGCCTTCCGGCGTAACACGGCCAGGTCCGCCTCGGGCTCGCGCGCGGCCATGACGTCGACCCACACCTCCAGATAAGTCCGCTGCAGGGAGCGTACGATTCGTTCGTCCTTCCGGGAGAGGCTGCCCAGGTCGCGGTCATGGACCCGGATCACGTGGGTATTGTCCAACGCGAAGTCAACCTGGAATTCGATGAGGCCACGAAGTGCGCTGTCCGGATGCTGGCATTGGGCGACGACAGCGCGTCCGCCATCGAGGAGTTCCTCGCTGACCCCTGCAAGCAGCGCGGAGAGTACTGCGGGTTTGCCGCTGAAATGCCGGTAGACCGCTGGGCCGCTCACCCCGGCCGCCGCGCCCAGATCCTCGATCGACACGCCGTTGTAGCCGCGCTCCGCGAAAAGCCGCGCCGCCGCACCCAGAAGGGCGGCCCGACGGGAGGCTTTCGCCACACTCCGCCCGGTCACGCGTTCGCTGGTACCTGGAGGCGATTCCATGCAGCATCATCCTTCGGATTGCATTGGGGTCCACACCATTGTGGTGGACAGCGGGAAGAAACGCCACTACCCTAAGTTCAGTTAGTAATTACTAACTGAATAGTCGTTGGGTTAGGTCAGGAAGCTGTCGATGGAGACGCTGAAATCCTCGGTGGACACCCACTCCGCTGTGTTCAAAGCCAACTACGCCGCCCAGTCGCGCCTTGCTGGGGAACTCCGCTCAAAGCTCGCCGAAGCAGCTAGGGGAGGAGCGGAAGCGTCTCGGGCGCGTCACCGGGGCCGGGGGAAACTCCTGCCGCGTGAGCGTGTGGAGTTGTTGCTCGACGACGGCAGCCCGTTCCTGGAGATCGCGCCCCTGGCCGCCGACGGAATGTACGACGGCGAGTGTCCGGCTGCCGGGCTGATCGCCGGCATCGGCCTCATCCACGGCCGCCACGTGCTGGTTCTGTGCAATGACCCCACCGTGAAAGGAGGAACCTACTACCCGCTGACCGTCAAAAAACACCTCCGCGCACAGGAAATCGCCCTCGAAAACAACCTTCCGTGTATCTACCTCGTTGATTCGGGAGGGGCGTACCTTCCCCGCCAGGACGAGGTCTTCCCGGACCGGGACCATTTCGGCCGCATCTTCTTTAACCAGGCCACCATGTCCGCGCGGGGAATTGCGCAACTGGCCGCCGTGCTGGGGTCCTGCACCGCTGGGGGCGCCTACATGCCAGCCATGAGCGATGAAACTGTCATTGTGCGCAACCAGGGGACAATTTTCCTCGGCGGGCCACCGCTGGTCAAAGCGGCGATCGGCGAAGTGGTCTCGGCCGAAGAGCTAGGCGGGGGCGAGCTGCACACCCGGGTTTCCGGTGTCACGGACCACCTCGCCGAAAATGATGCCCACGCGCTGGAGATCCTGCGGGATATTGTCAGCACGCTGCCGCCTCCAGTCAGCCAGCAGTGCGGGCTGGAAGATTTCCCCGTACGCCCGCCCGTCGTTGCTGAGGCGCAGCTTTATGGCGCGGTCCCCGTCGACGTCGGACAGTCCTACGATGCGCGCGAAATCATCGCCCGGATAGTGGATGGGAGTGGATTCCACGAATTCAAACGGCACTACGGCGAAACCCTTGTCACCGGATTCGCGCGGATCCACGGCCACCGGGTGGGTATTGTCGCCAACAACGGGGTTCTTTTCAGCGAGTCCGCGTTGAAGGGAACCCACTTCATCGAACTGTGTGACCAGCGCGGCATTGCGCTGGTTTTCCTGCAGAATATCTCCGGGTTCATGGTGGGCAAGGATGCTGAAGCAGGCGGCATCGCCAAGCACGGGGCCAAGATGGTCACTGCTGTCGCAACCACCCGGGTGCCCAAACTCACGGTAATCGTTGGCGGTTCCTTCGGCGCCGGAAACTACTCCATGTGCGGGCGGGCTTTTTCCCCCCGCTTCCTGTGGACGTGGCCTGCGAGCAGGATCTCCGTCATGGGCGGGGCCCAGGCGGCCTCGGTGCTCGCTACGGTGAAGCGGGATCAACGCGCTGCCAGCGCGCAGGGCTGGAGCAGCGAGGAGGAACTGGCGTTCACCGCCCCGATCCGGGCGCAATACGAGACGCAGGGAAATCCGTATTACGCCACCGCGAGGCTTTGGGACGACGGCATTATCGACCCGGCTGACACGCGCACCGTCCTGGGGCTGGCGCTCGCGGTGTGCGCCAATGCTCCGCTGGCGGATCCCGCCTTCGGTCTTTTCAGGATGTAAGCGCGATGGATAAGGAACAACCTGATCTGTGGGGACCGCTTCCGGGAGGAAAACCGTTTCACACTGTCCTGGTCGCGAACCGGGGTGAAATAGCCTGCCGGGTCATCCGGACGCTGCGGCGGCTGGGAATTCGTTCGGTTGCCGTCTACAGCGACGCCGACGCCGGCGCCCGGCATGTGCTCGAGGCCGACTCCGCCGTCCGGCTTGGTCCGGCCAGCCCGTCCGAGAGTTATCTCAATATTGAGGCCATCGTCGCGGCTTGCCGCTCGAGTGGCGCCCAGGCTGTCCACCCCGGCTACGGATTCCTCAGCGAGAACGCGGGTCTTGCCCGCGCGCTGGAGGAGGCAGCTGTGGTGTTCATAGGTCCCGGGATCCAGGCCTTGGCAGTGATGGGGAACAAGATCAGCGCGAAGACACAGGTGGAACGGTACGGGGTGCCGGTCGTACCGGGTAGCGCCGAGCCCGGTCTGGACGATCGGCAGCTCGCCTCCGCGGCAGCAGCCATCGGCTTCCCCGTCATGGTCAAACCAGCAGCGGGAGGCGGAGGGAAAGGAATGCGGATCGCCCGACGCCCGGAAGAACTCGCCGACGCGCTCCTGTCTGCCCGCCGTATCGCTCGGGGAGCTTTTGGGGACGACTCGCTTTTTCTCGAACGACTGATCGAACGGCCTCGGCATATTGAGGTCCAGATCCTGGCCGACTCGCACAACAACGTCATCCATCTTGGCGAACGGGAGTGTTCCCTTCAGCGGCGCCACCAGAAAGTCATCGAAGAAGCTCCTTCCATGCTGCTCGATGCTCACACCCGCAACCGCATCGGCGAAGCCGCCTGCCAGGCTGCGCGCAGCGTGAACTACACCGGGGCCGGCACTGTTGAGTTCCTCGTCTCGGATGCGGCGCCGGATGAGTTCTTCTTCATGGAGATGAATACCCGGCTCCAGGTTGAACATCCCGTGACCGAACTCGTGACCGGAATCGACCTGGTCGAATGGCAGGTGCGCATCGCTGCGGGTGAAAAACTTTCCCTCACCCAGCACGAGGTTGCCCTCACCGGTCATGCCGTGGAAGCACGTATCTACGCGGAGACCCCGGAACAGGATTTCCGCCCGTCAGCAGGAACCGTCCTTCTGCTGCGGGAGCCGTCCGGGCCGGGGATCAGGATCGACGGTTCCCTCCAGCAAGGAGGCGAGGTCCCCGAATTCTACGATCCGCTCATCTCCAAGGTCATTGCCTGGGGTCAGACCCGCGCTATTGCCCTGGACCGTCTGGACACGGCGCTCGCCGGATCAGTGATCTTCGGGATCGACACCAACACCGAGTACCTGCGCCTGCTGCTCAACCATCCCGAGGTCCGGGCAGGGCGCCTTGACACAACGCTGATCGCCCGGATGCTCCCGGACCTGCAATTCCGCGAGGTCGACGACGTCCATTTCGCCGTCGCGGCGGCGGCGTGGCTGAACGCCCAGCAACCGGCGTCGTCTGTCCCCCGACCCTGGAACCGGCGTGATGGCTTCCGACTGGGTGAGCGACGCCCATTCCGGCTGCGCCTCGAGCTGGAGGGCGGCGATAGCAGGGAGGTCTCCATCCGCCGTGATCCCTGCGCCTATGTGGTCAAGGTTGGAACGGACAGCGCCTATAACGTTGGGTTCGACCCGGCTGGCGGGGTTGTCGTGGACGGAATACGCGGTTCGCTGTTGGTCCACGTGTGCGCGGATCAGGTGTGGCTCGGTGAGGCTGGATGGTCGGCGCGCCTGCGCCGCCTTGGGGTGAGGGAGGCCCTCGCAGCAGATGCCGGCCAGTGCCCACGCACCGCCGATGCGCCGAATCCGCAGGTGCGCTCCACCATGCCTGGAACGGTCGTTTCGGTTTCCGTGGCTGACGGCGAGGCGGTCGCGGCCGGCCAGATCCTCCTCACGGTGGAGGCCATGAAAATGGAACAACCATTGACCGCCCCGCTGTCCGGAACCGTGTCAATCACCCTCCAGGCCGGCGATCTTGTCACGGCGGGCCAGATCGTCGCCACCATCCAACCGGCAGACGATAGCAGGAACAGCGACGCAGACCCCGCCGCGGGCCCCGAAAGGAAACACACACCATGAACTTCGAGCTGAACGAGGAACACCAGGACCTGGTGGATACCGTCCGGGCATTCGCCGATGAAGTGGTCGCCCCGGTCTCGGCCCAGCACGATGAGGAGCACAGTTTCCCCTATGGGGTCATTGAACAGATGGCGGAAATGGGCCTCTTCGGGCTGCCGTTCCCCGAAGAGTACGGCGGAATGGGAGGAGACCACCTGGCCCTGTGCCTCGCCCTGGAACAACTCGCCCGGGTTGATCAGTCCGTTGCCATCACGCTGGAAGCTGGCGTTTCACTGGGAGCCATGCCGATTTACCGTTTCGGGACAGAACAACAGCGTGAGCAGTGGCTGCCGGACCTTGTCGCCGGACGGGCGCTGGCCGGGTTCGGGCTGACAGAAGCCGGAGCGGGCTCGGATGCGGCAGGGATCCGCACTGCCGCTGTCCTGGAAGCCAGTGAGGATGGCAGCCACTGGATTATCAACGGCAGCAAGGAATTCATCACCAACTCTGGGACGGACATCACCAGTCTGGTCACCGTGACCGCCGTGACCGGCACGTCCACCGGAGCGGATGGGCAGTCTTCCCGCGAAATCTCGACCATCGTGGTGCCAGCCGGAACGCCGGGGTTTACCGTCGAAAAAGCGTATAACAAAGTCGGCTGGAATGCCTCGGATACCCACCCGCTGACCTTCGCGGGTGCCCGCGTTCCGGAGGGCAACCTGCTGGGGGAGCGCGGACGCGGTTACGCCAATTTTCTGCAGGTACTGGACGAAGGCAGGATTGCCATCGCAGCTCTTGCCACCGGAGTGGCGCAGGGGTGCGTGGAACAATCCATCCGCTATGCCCACGAACGCCAGGCATTCGGCCGGAACATCGGCAGCAATCAGGGAATCCAGTTTAAAATTGCCCGGATGCAGGCGCGGACCCACACCGCGCGTCTGGCCTATTACGATGCAGCGTCACGGATGCTGGCGGGCCGGCCGTTCAAGACGCAGGCCTCGATCGCTAAGCTGGTAGCGGGGGAAGCAGCAATGGACAATGCCCGCGATGCCACCCAGATTTTCGGCGGGTATGGGTTTATGAATGAATTCGTGGTCTCGCGCCACTACCGGGATTCAAAAATTCTCGAGATTGGCGAAGGCACCACTGAGGTTCAGCTGATGCTGATCGCCCGCGAACTTGGACTGTAGACCGGCCCGCAACGGAGCTGAAGGAGAAAAAGTGATCAACAAAGTAGTTGACAGCGCGGCCCAGGCCGTCGCCGATATTCCAGACGGCGCTTCAATCGCGGTCGGCGGATTCGGTTTGTGCGGTATTCCGGCAACGCTCATCGACGCACTCCATGCCCAGGGCACCAGCGGGCTGGAGACGATCAGCAACAATTGCGGGGTCGATGACTGGGGGCTCGGCGTGCTGCTCGCCGATCACCGCATCCGCCGGACCATCAGCTCCTACGTGGGAGAAAACAAGGAGTTCGCCCGCCAATACCTCGCTGGTGAGCTGGAGGTTGAACTCACGCCGCAGGGAACCCTCGCGGAGAAGCTGCGGGCAGGCGGTGCCGGGATCCCGGCCTTCTACACGACCGCTGGTGTGGGCACGCAGGTCAGCGAAGGCGGATTGCCGCAAAAGTACGACGCCGAAGGCACAGTCACGCTTGCTTCGGCACCCAAGGAGGTCCGCAGTTTCGAGGGCGTCGATTATGTGCTGGAAGAATCGGTACGGCCGGATTTCGCGCTGGTCCACGCCTGGAAAGGGGACCGGCTCGGCAACCTCGTTTTCCACGCCACGGCCATGAACTTTAACCCGCTCTGCGCGCAGGCCGGGCGGATCACCATCGCCGAAGTTGAGGAAATCGTGGAGCCGGGCGATCTCGATCCCGCCCAGATCCACACTCCGGGGATTTTTGTGCAGCGGGTGGTGCTGGCGGCCGACACCGAGAAGCGGATCGAGAAACGAACTGTCCGCCTTGGCGCTGCCTCGGATGCGTCCATTACCCAGACCAAGGAAGGCTGACCATGGCACTGACACGCAATGAACTGGCTGAGCGCGTTGCCCGGGAGCTCACCAACGGACAATACGTCAATCTCGGTATCGGCATGCCGACACTCATTCCCAACTACATCCCGGCATCGGTGGAAGTTGTCCTGCACTCCGAAAACGGCATTCTCGGTGTCGGGCCCTACCCCACCGAGGATGAGCTCGATCCGGATCTCATCAATGCTGGCAAAGAGACGGTCACCGCCAACCGCGGAGCCTCCTATTTCGATTCGGCCGCGTCCTTCGGGATGATTCGCGGGGGGCACGTGGACGTGGCGGTGCTCGGCGCTATGGAGGTCGCCGCGAACGGCGACCTGGCTAACTGGATGATTCCCGGAAAGATGGTCAAAGGGATGGGCGGGGCAATGGACCTGGTCTTCGGAGCCAAGCGGGTGATCGTCATGATGGACCATATGGATCGCAATGGCAGGCCCAAGATTCTCCAGCGTTGCACACTGCCGCTGACCGGACGGGCCTGCGTGAACCGGATCGTCACCGACCTCGCTGTCATCGATATCGACCACGGCCGCTCCGGCGGGACGCTGATCCTGCGGGAACTGGCTCCGGGCGTGAGCCTTGAAGAGGTCATCGCCGGAACCGGCGCTCCGCTGGAGATCGAGCTGGACGGCTGAGCTCGCGCCGGTGCGCGCGGGGCCCGGGCGCGTTAGCGGCGCTGCGGGAGGTACGCGATACTGGAAGCATGAACTTCAGTAGCCTGCCCAGCTCCCAGCGGCGGGTGATCCTCCTCGGAAGTACCGGCTCCATCGGTACCCAGGCGCTGCAGGTTGTCACTCATGCTTCGCACAGGTTCTCGGTCGTGGCTCTGGCGGCAGGAGCTCGGCATCCTGGGATGTTGGCGCGCCAGGCAGTGGCTCATCGGGTACGCGCCGTCGGAGCGGCGCACTGCACCGACGTCGAGCTCGACCTGGCCATCAGCCAGGCCGCGGACGCGGCAGGAGTGCGAAACTATCGGCCGGAGCTGTTCACCGGGGCGCACGCGGCTACGCGCATTGCCGCTTTCGCACACGCCGACGTCGTCCTTAATGGCATGACGGGCTCAATCGGGCTGGCGCCAACTCTGGCCGCGCTCAACGCCGGCCATTTGCTGGCTCTGGCGAACAAGGAGTCGCTGATCGTGGGCGGGCAGTTGGTGCGCGAGGCGGCCCGGCCTGGGCAGATCGTGCCGGTGGACTCTGAGCATTCAGCCATCGCCCAGGCCCTCAGGGCTGGCAGCGCCGAGGAGGTTGAACGGCTTGTCCTCACCGCCTCCGGTGGACCGTTTCGGGGCCGCTCGCGTGAGGAGCTGGCAGGGGTGACTCCCGAGCAGGCGCTCGCTCACCCCACCTGGGCGATGGGCAGGGTCGTGAGCACGAATTCCGCCACCATGGTCAACAAGGCACTCGAGGTCATCGAGGCCCATCTGCTGTTCGATATTCCCCTAGAGCGCATCGATGTGGTGGTCCATCCGCAATCGGTGGTCCATTCGATGGTCCAATTCGTCGACGGTTCCACGATGCTGCAGGCCTCTCCGCCGGACA
>DGBL01000044.1:0-5121 GCA_002384315.1 Micrococcaceae bacterium UBA4005
GCCTCCTGGGTGCGGAGGGTGGGGTGGACTCTGAGCATCGGGCTGGCTCCTCGCGGGCTGGGGCAGGGTGATGGGCGGCTGAGGGGGTGCGGCTGTGCGGAGTGAACCCTGGCGGGACGCTCAGGCGGGGAATGCGACGCCCTCGCCGACCACGCGCAGATGCAGTTCCGTGCCAACTCGCGCCATCATGGCGTTCCAATGCCGGATGGTGACGACGGCGCCCTCGACCGGGTCGCCAACGGCGTCGAAGCCGCCTTCAAGCCGGATTTTGACGGTCACCTCGGGGCCGAAGAAATCGGTCTCCAGCACGGTTCCACGGATGCTGCCGCCCTCGGCAATGCGGATCTGTTCGGGCCGCAGCATCAGGTGCACTTTTCCCTGGCAGGTGGGCCTGCGTACCGGTATTCCGCCGAGGGCGCACATCGCCAGCGAGCCGCGGAGGTCGGCTTCGAGAATGACGGCGTCGCCGAGGAATTCGGCGGTTTCACGGTCCGCGGGCCGGGTGTAGACCACGAAGGGGCTTCCCACCTGGGCCAGTATCCCCTGGCGCATGACGGCGACCTGGTCGGCGAAGGAGAGCGCCTCTGATTGGTCATGGGTGACCAGGATGGTGGTGACCCGGTTCTCGGCCAGAGTTTTCGCCACTGACTTGCGGGTGGCCATGCGCAGGCCGGCGTCCAGAGCCGAGAAGGGCTCGTCCAGAAGCATGAGGGAGGGTCGTCGGCCCAATGCCCGGGCGAGGGCGACGCGTTGCTGCTGGCCGCCGGAGAGTTCGTCGGGCCGCCGGTCCGCGTAGGAGGCGCCCAGCGAGACTTTGGCTAGCAGTTCCGCTGCGCGTGCGCGGGCAGCACGGCGCGGGTACTCCTGATGATCCAGCCCGAAGGCCACGTTCTGCCCGACTGATAGGTGTGGGAAGAGGGCGCCGTCCTGTGCCACGTATCCGATATTGCGCTGATACGCCGGCACATGGATGCCGTCCCCGGCGACGGTTCGTCCGGCGAGGGCTACCGTCCCGGCGTCGGGCGCCTCGAAACCGGCGATGATGCGCAGCAGAGTGGTTTTCCCTGAACCGGACGGCCCCACAATGGCGGTGGTGATGCCGCGCTGGACCGAAAGTGTGAGCCCGCGCAGTACCTGGGTGGAACCAAAGTTCTTCGCCACGTTGAGCAGTTCAAGGTGGTTCGGTGCGGGTAGCCGGGGGTCGGTGGTCAAGGTTTTCCCTTTCCTGTCACAGCCCAGTCGCTTTTTGCGACTGCCGGTACAGCAGATAGGTCATGGGTAACGACAGGAGGATCAGTAATAGCGCGTAGGGCGCGGCGCCGGCATAGTCGATTTCCGAGCTCAGGGACCAGAAACGTGTTGCCAGAGTCGTTACACCGGAGGGAGCGAGCACTAATGTGGCGGTGAGTTCGGTGGAGATACCCAAGAAGACCAGGGCGGCTCCTCCAGCTGCGGCCGGGGCAGTGAGGCGCAGTGTCACCCGAAGGAAGGCGCGCAGCGGCGAAACGCCGAGGGCTTGGGCGGCTTCCTCTAGTTCGGCTGGAGCCTGCGCCAGGCCTGCCCGCAGATTGACTAGGGCTCGCGGCATAAACAGCAGCACGTAGGCAGCGATCACCACCGGGGCGCTCTGGTAGAGCGGGTAGGCAAAGTTGATGGTGACCGTTACGAACGCGAGGGCCACCACGATCCCCGGCATGGAACTGGTGATGTAATTGATGCTTTCGAGCAGTCGGGTGAACTTTCCGCTGTGGCGAACCGCGAGCCAGGCGATGGGAAAGGCGACGACGGCGGTCAGTGCCGCCCCAGCGAGACCATAGCCGAGAGTCTGGGCGAGGGCGGCGCCAAGTCCGGGGATGTCCCACGCCTCCGGGCCCCCAGCGATCAGCCAGCGGCCCACGTTGATAACCGGGATTCCGAGCGCCAGAGCCAGGAGTAAGAGCACGAAGGCCAGGCTCGCTTGTTTCCAACGTCCGAGAGTTCGGATGATGGGGGCGGAGGGCACTCCCGAGCCGAGCCGGGCGTAGCGCGCATTGCCGCGGGCACTCGTTTCCAGCAGCAGCATCATCAGGCAGATGAAGACCAGCACGCTGGCAAGCATGTTGGCGGCCGTGCTGTTGAAGGTGGACTGGAACTGTTGCAGGATCGCCGTGGTGAATGTGTTGAACCGGATCATTGAGTAAGCGCCGTATTCGGCCAGGAGGTGCAGCCCGACCAAGAGCGCACCTCCGCCGATAGCCAGCCTGAGTTGGGGCAGCACCACGCGGGCGAACACGGCCCACGGTCCGAGCCCTAGTGACGCGGCGGACTGTTCGATCGCGGGATCCAGGCGCCGCAGCATTGCGGCAGCGGGAATGTACACGAAGGGATAGTAGCTCAGCACGGAAATGAGCACTCCGCCGAAGATCCCGGATAGGGAGGGGATGGTGCTGGCCCAGGCGTAGCTGTTCACGAATGCTGGAACGGCCAAGGGTGCTGCCAACAGGAGGGAAAAGACCCGGGCGCCGGGGAGGTTGGTGCGTTCGACGAGCCAAGCGGCCCCGACTCCCAACCCGAGGCACAGGGGGACCGTCAGCAGTACCAGGGCTACCGTGTTGAACAGGAGTTCACCGACTCGTGGGCGAAGAATTAGTTCGACCGCCTGTTCCCAACCTGTATCGATGGTCATCGCCACCACGAAACCGAGTGGAATGAGGGTTCCGAGTGTG
The DNA here is from genome assembly GCA_002384315.1 of Micrococcaceae bacterium UBA4005. GTDB lineage: Bacteria > Actinomycetota > Actinomycetes > Actinomycetales > Micrococcaceae > Arthrobacter_D. The sequence goes on from DGBL01000044.1 coordinate 2,706, forward strand.
ATGAGGATGCTGATCACGGAGACGCCGAACGGGGGGCGGGAGCTTTGGCTCCTACCCCCCGTCCGGCGTCCCGCGGCTAGAGTAGCCATCGGGTTGGCGTGGGTTTGCTGTTCACGGGGCTACAGCAGGCCCGCCGTAGTCATAAGCTCGACAACCTTTTCGCTGTTCAGTGTTGCCGGGTCCACCTCAGGTGCCTGGAGCTCTTCCAACGGGACCAGGCCTTCGCGCGGGGTGACATCAGCGCTGATCGGGTACTCGTAGTCGCTTCCGGCTCCGAGGGTTTCCTGCCCCTTCTTGCTGGTGATGAACTCCAGGAAAGCGTTGGCGGCGGCCTGGTTGTCCGAGGACTTCAGGACGCCCGCGCCGGAGACCGAGACGAAGGCTCCCGCGTCCGAGTTCTTGAAGTAGTAGGGCTCGAGGTTGTTGCTGTTTTCGCCCGTTTCGGCTTGATCCGCCGTGTAGTAGTAGTGGTAGATCACTGCGGCGTCAACCTCGCCAGAATTCACAGCCTTCATCGCTGCGCCGTTCTTGGGAAAGATTTTGGCACCATTCTTTGCGGCCTCCAGCCAGCTTGCTGTGGCATCCTCGCCTTCAAGTTCGACCATCGCGGAGATAATCGCCTGGAAGTCCGCTCCGGCGAACGCTCCACCCCAGCGGCCCTCCCATTCCGGGTCGGCCAGATCCATGATGGATGTCGGAAGTTCAGAGTCTGAAATCTTCTCGGGGTTATAAACGACCATGGTGGAGCGCGCAGCGACCCCAACCCATTTGCCGGTGGAGGGGCGGTACTGTTCGGGCACGTTCGCGGCGACTTCCGCGGGGATGTCAGCGAATAGTCCGGCGTTCTCGACCTGGGTCATGGCGGGGGAGTTCTCGGTGATGAAAACGTCGGCAGGGCTCTTCTCGCCCTCCTGCACAATCTGGTTGCTCATCTCCGTGTCGCTACCCTGGCGGACTGTGACCTTGACGCCCGTTTCGGCCGTGAATTCGTCGACCCAGGCCTGCGTCATNNCAGGGTTGAGGCAAAGGCGGCGGCTGGTATCAGCCGGAAACGGTGTTTCATTGGATCCTTTCAAGACGCACGGCACCGATGCTCCATGCGTGCGCGATGGTGCGGTGAGACCACAAGAGTGAGGGTGCGTCATTCGCATGCGCACCCGCTTACATAGGTTAGCTTGCCCTAACTTTAGCCCCCGAATCCACTAAAGTGACATAGATCACGGAGATTACGTCATTGTTGCGTGACTTAATTCAGATCAGAGGGCTTCGGTTAGGGTGCTCCACTCCGCCTCGAACACCATCCACGCCTGTAATTGCGTGGAAAGCTCACGCGGCGGCGGGCCGCGGAGCGAACTTCGATCCAGTGCCACCGCCGTCGCTGAAACTAGTGCGGCAGCATGGCGGCGCGCGGCCTCGGGCAACTGCGCGTGGGTGGCGGCCAGCGCCAGATAGCGGGCCAGGATCCCCGTGAACAGCCCGCCGTCGCCTGAGCCGTGGGTGCGCAGGGCTCCGTCGTCGGTCGTCAAGTGGGAGCCGATCGAGCGGATCAGCTCTCCGGCCTGCTCCAGCCGCGCCCGGCCGCCCAGCTCCAGGAGCGCGCCGAGGACCGGTCCCTGGTTGTAGGTATAGAGAGTGTCTACCAGTACGGCATCGGAGCTAGCAGGCATTAGCAGACCATCTAGGTAGAGGCCGGTTTCCGGGTCGCGGAGGTTAACCCGCAACCAGTCGAGCAGTGCACCGGCTCGCTCCCGCTCGCCTTTCCGGGCGAAGAACAGCGCCGCCGGTGCGGTGGCGGGTGTGTTTTTGAAGGTCCGGTCGGTATTCCAGAACAATCCTCCACCGAGGTCCAGGGTGTGTGCTGAACGCAGTTGCTGCCCGAGCGTGCGTTGTGCCCGGCGCGTTAGGAACTGCCGTGGAGCGCGCCCTCGGTGGGGAAGTTTTTCGAGACGTTGGAGCGCTAGGGCCATCCACGCCATGTCGTCGAAATAGTCGTTACTCCAGTGCAGGCCGTTGCGCAGCAGGATCCCACGGACCAGTCGGCGCATCGGCGCGGCGCGGGAGCGGCCCTCGACCCCGACACGGAGCTGCCGGTCAATCAAGGCGTCAAGATAGTGCGCCTGCCACCAGTAGTGCCACGGGGCTTTGAGTTGCGCTCCAGTGGGGAACCGGGGCGCATCCGGGGTCGGGGAGCCGAGCAGCGTAAGGGGCACGCCGAGACTGTGGCGGGCAAAATGGGTATGGACGCCCTGTGCGGCGGTCTCGGCGCGGGCCCACGCCGTGCGGGCGGCGGCAGTGGTGGCAGGGGAAACCATGGAGCCAGCGTACCGAGTCCACTGGGTGGTTGTGGCGTGCAAGCTGGCCGCGCGGGCCACCAGTAGGCTGGTACTGGCGGTGGGCGTCGTGCGCGGATCCGCGC
>DGBL01000044.1:5135-33431 GCA_002384315.1 Micrococcaceae bacterium UBA4005
TGGTGACAGGCGGGGCCTCCGGCCTCGGGCTGGCGACCGCCCGGCGACTGCTCGACGACGGTGCTTGTGTACTACTCGTTGACCTCCCAGGTTCGCCGGGAGCAGAGTTGGCGCAGGAGCTGGGGACGAACGCGCGGTTCGCGCCAGCGGATGTCACCGACCCGGAGCAGGTCGCCGGGGCTGTGCGGGCCGCAGGAGAGCTGGCGCCGTTGCGTATCGCCGTCAACTGCGCCGGTATTGCGACCCCTGGGCGCGTATTGGGCCGGGATGGGGTTCTGCCGCTGGAGGACTTTGCGCGGGTCATCACTGTGAATCTGCTCGGCACCTTCAATGTGGTCAGGCTGGCTGCCGAGGCTATCTCGGCTAACGAACCCGTCACCGGCCTGGGTGGAACGCCCGAGCGNNGAGCGCGGAGTGATCGTCAACACCGCGTCCGTCGCCGCTTTCGACGGGCAGATTGGGCAGGCGGCCTATGCGGCCTCAAAGGGCGCGGTCGCTGCGATGACGCTCCCGTTAGCGCGGGAATTCGCACGAACCCTGATCCGGGTCGTAACTATCGCCCCCGGCATCTTCGAAACCCCCATGATGGCAGGGCTTCCCCAGCAGGCCCAGGACTCGCTCGGTCAGCAGGTCCCCCACCCGTCAAGGCTTGGAAAGCCCTTCGAATATGCGTCTTTGGTGGCGCATATCATCGAGAACCAGATGCTCAATGGTGAGACGATCCGCCTCGACGGCGCTATCCGGATGGCACCGAAGTAGCAGCCCTGGCGTCCCAGCCGGGATGCCAACGCCAGTGGTCAGTGGCGGTCCTCCAGGACATCGTCTTCGAAGAGGGCTATCGGAGCGCGCGCGGCGTCCTGCTGGGCGCGGAGCCACCGCCGGTGGCTGTGGTCGACCCGGTGGCGGCGGGAGCCTGCGGAAATAAGGAGCAGGAAGACCGACAGCCCGGCGGCAAAAGCTACGACCCCCGAATGCGGCTCTCCGAACAGACGGTCCACGGCAATCCATCCCAGTCCCCAGGCGACTGCCACCGCGACCGCGAGCCGGCCCCGGTCAGTCATACAAATGACGGCCGAACCGACGGTGGTTGCCACCACGCTGACCAACGCCCAGGTCTGGCCGCCCAGATCGAAGAGGTCCACCGAATGCGACTGGAACTGCGCGGCCGCAGAGGCGAACGCATTTACCAGCACCCAGCCGAGGTAGAGACCGAAGACGGTGTCAACGAACAACCCTTCGGCGCGGGAGGCGGGTTGGAAGTAATTCAGCGGGTGCAACGCGAACAGGAGCGAACCCAGCAACAGGAGCATGGAAGCCAGGCCCAATCCCGGCAGTTCCGCACGCACACTGAGTAGCCAGGCAAGGTTGAAGAGCATCGAAGATGACGCGATCCAGCCGAGGTTGCGTTGCCGGATACTGGTGCGCTGTCGCGGAAGCCACTGGTACAGCGTGTAACCGAATAGACCCACGTAGATGATGCTCCACAGGGCGAAGGCCGGTGGAGCGGGGATCAGGAGCGTACCGTCGGGGCTGAGCGCCCCGCCGAGGGACTCCAGAGATGCCGGCCCGGAGAGTACATCCGTGACCAGCACGGCACCGGCAAGGCAGGCGACCGCGGCGCAGCTGAGGACAATCTGGCGGACGAGGTCAGGATCCCAGCGCTGGACCCAAGCCGAGATGGCCCCGACGGCGCGGCCAGCGACCGCCCGGGCCGCAACGATGGCCACCACTGTGCGCTCGCGCGCCGTCGTTCCAGCTGGTCCCACGCTGTCGGCCTGGGGGGTTTCGGGCTTAGAGGTGCTGGCCGATGCCCCTGTGTTCCCCGGCTGCCCTGTGCTACCCGGCCGCGCAGAGGCGGGAGGCGCCGCAGGTGGCGGGATGCCCGGCACTGTGGGTTGGGTGGTAGTTGGTCGTGCCGCTTTCAACCGTTCGAGCACTTCCGACGCCCCGGTCTTCCCTGATGTCTTCTCAGGCAGGTTCCGTGGGGCGTTCTTCGGCGTGCTCATCGGTCTTTGGGGGCCTTCCGACGTCGATTGATCGCAATGACAGAGGCAGTCACTAGCCCTACCAGCGTACCTACTGTCATGCCCAGCAGGGCACTGAACCAGGTCGGCAGCTCAGTTGCGGCGCCTGTCGCATAGCCGAGACCGACCAGCCACGCGGCCCAGAGGACAGCCCCGCCCGCGGTGGCCACCAGGAAGGGCCTGAATCCCAGTTCCGCGATCCCCGCCGCTGCGACGCTCGCGGTGCGCCCCCCTGGTAGCAGACGCAACACGACCAGCCCGGCGAACGTAGGCGAGGTGCCGGCCCGGGCCACGCCGTCCCTGATCTTCAGGTGCATCCAGCGTCCCCATCGGAAGCGGTCCAGCCAGTGTGTGAGCCGGTTGCGGAACAGCGTGAACAGGGCAAGGTCACCCAACCAGCTGCCGAGCAGGACTACCGCGAACGTGGCTGGCAGCGGCAGCGTCCCATGCGAGGCCATCGTGCCGGAGCCGATAACCATGAGTTCGGAAGGAATGACGGGCAACGCCGCGTCCAGCACAACAACCCCGAGCATGAACAGCAGGTAGAGCGGCTGGGCGGTGTCGGCGTCGGGAAGATCCACTTCCCAAATCTACCGCCGTCGACCGCCCCCGAGCAGCACCCGGGTTAACCGCCTGGGTTAACGATGTGTGAATTCGCTCAGCGTCAGCGATGACTCGAAAAACGCGTCGTGTCCACTGAGCGGGTCGGTGAAAGCTATCGAGCGGGCAAGCAATTGTAGGGGCGTGTCAAAGTTATCCGGCCCCTGCGGGTGGAGCGTCGGATAGAACGGGTCGTGCAAGATTCCCAGCCCCAGGCCAGCCATATGGAGCCGGAGCTGGTGGGTCTTTCCAGTGTGCGGCTGCAAGCGGTAGCGGCCCATCCCGTTGCGCTCCTCACTGAGCGTTACGATGGTCTGCGCGTTGGGGACACCTTCAACCTCCTGCGCCAGCAAGTAGGTCCGTGATTTGACGATCCGGCTGCGGATGGTGCGCGGTGTGGTGTCCAACTCCAGTTCCGGATTCACCGCGGCGATCGCTTCGTACTCCTTGCGGATCTTACGGTGTTCGAACAGCAGTTGGTACGCACCGCGGGTCGCGGGGTTCACAGAAAAGAGCAGGATCCCGGCAGTGAGCCGGTCCAGCCGGTGCATGGGAATGAGGTCGGGGAGATCCAGTTGCACGCGCAGCCGCACGAGGGCCGATTCGGAGACGTACCGGCCGCCGGGGGTGGTCGGCAGGAAGTGCGGTTTGTCGACCACCAGCAGGTTTTCGTCCTGATGCAGGATGGTCAATTCCACCGGCAACCGCTCCTCGATGGGAAGCTCACGGTAATACCAGACGAAGGTGTGGTCGGTCAGGGGTGTGCTCCGGGTCAGTACGGCCCCGCCGAGGGCCACGACCTCGCCGCGGTCGAAGCGCTCGCCGATTCCGCCCGGGTCAACATGTTCAAACCGGTCGAGGATGTACTCCAGCGCAGTGTTCCACGGACCCTCCGCAGGCAGGCGCAGCCGGGTCGCGTTAACGCCATTGCGCACTGGGAGTGGGGATTTCATCACCTGTCAAGGGTACGGTCTCTCGTACTGACCTTCGCCCTCCACCCGCCGATCCGACCCTTCGCGGGTCAGCCGCAGCCGGTGATCCGCAGCAGCCGGGCGCTTCCCTCTTGGTCCACGAGGTCGAATCCGTTCGCCGGGGTCAGCTCGCGCAGCCCCGGAAATATACTCCTCTCTCCGGGATGGACCGAATCGGAACCGAAATCGAGCACGTACTCTATCCCGGTGGCTTCCACGGCCTCGCACACTGCCGGGTCCGTGCGCAGGGAGTCGAGGTTTTCAAGGATCAGTGCGCCGTCCGCCGTGGGCGACGAGGTGCCGTAGGGCAGCAGCGTCGGCCTGCCGGTATAGGCGTACGAGAGCGACGCCCCGGTCAGCGGGTTGCCGACAATCCCGGAACCCTCAGGAACGTGGTCAGGCAGCCGGGCAAGCAGTTCGCGCTCATCGATGGTGAGCAGTTGGCTCGTAGCCGTGAACCGGTATTTTGCGGCGGCGGCGTTGATAGCCGACCCTGCCGCATATAGCGGAGCCACGGCCAGCCCTACGACGACGGCGGCAGCGGCTGTGCCAGCCACCGGAGTGCGGCTCGGCACGCGGCGGGCGATTGCCACGGCCCCGACCGAGGCCAGTAACAGGGTGCCGACGGGGAACAGGGCGCTGATGCGGAAGTAATCGTTGTACCAGACCCCGGTCAAGATCCAGCGCAGTTCGGGCAGATCTCGGAGGTTCCCGGCAACGAAGAGACCGGCCCCGACGAGGTAGGGGCCGATCACCCAACGGTGCCTGCGATGGCGGGCAAGGCTCACTAGGCCTGCGCCGACGCAGATGAGCACGAGGACCGCGGGCACTCCTGAGACGGGAGCTTGGAGGAGGATCTCCAGAACAGCGTCGATAGGATTCCCCCAGTCATCCCAGTTCATGGAACCTGCACGGGACGGCCGCGCGTAGGCCCAGATCCCGGCCAGGACGCCCGCCAGCAGTATCAGGGCGCCAGCGGTGCGCGGACGCGTCCACTTCTGCTGGAGTACTGCCGTGGCTAGGACGGGTGCGCCCATCCCGGCAAGACCGGCCAACACGGAGGGATGCGCCAGCACGGCACCGGGCAGCAACGCGAGCAGCAGTGCGGCCGTCCCGGTACGGCCAAGCGTTGTCGGCGCGCCCAGCCCGGAGAACTGAACCACCAAGCCGAGCAGCACCGGCAGCAGCGCGACGGACAGCAGGAACGGGTAGACCACCCCGAACTCCAGCAGTAGATAGGGGAACGTGCCGAAAGCGGTGGACAATACGGCAGCCGCCAGCAATGGAATCCGCTGCTCTCCGTGGAGCCGGCTGACCAGAAACAGGCAGCCGGTGCTCCAGATCGTGGTGATCAGCACCAGGTTGCCTACGTTGATCGCAGCCGCGACTGGAAGCCCACCGTTAATCATCAGCAGGGACACCACAGCATGCCAGCCCGCTGGATAGAAGGTTCCCGAGGATGCGGCGCCGAGGTAACCGAGGGTCAACGAGGACGCATTGCCGGTGTCAGCGATGTATCGGATGGCATTCAGATGCAAGATGTTGTCGTGGGACTGGGCAATGTTCTCAGGAGCCTGGAAAATCCACAGCAGTATGACGGCGAGCGGAACGGCGGAGACAGTCCAAGCGACGGACAGCACCCCCGTGGAAGCGGCATGGGGATCTCTGGTCGCAGGGCGTCCCTGGCCAGGCGCCCACCGCCGTCGTGCTCCCCAGAGGGCAAGGGTGCCAAGCATCGTGAGGGCGCCGAGAGGCAGGACCGACCAGCGGATGCCAGCCGCAGCGGCGAGTTCCGCGGCGACGACGGTGGCCGTCAGGCCCAGCGGCGAGGCGACCGCGAGCAGGGTCAATCCCCGTAGCCCGGCGGCGGCGCCCCACAGCAGGCCCGGGCCCATGAGCAGGACGACGGCCAGCGCAAGGGCGGGGAGGGCGGCAGCCCAGCTCATGGGTCTCCTGGTTCGGGGTCGGCAGCTTTGGTAACAGGGTCAGGCGATGTGGCCGCGGTGTGGCTGGCAATGCGGGCAGTAGTACACGTCACGCAGTTCCAGCTCATTGTCTCCCACTTGGTCGTGTGCCACCGCCGTGGAGCAGCGCAGGCACCGGCGTCGGTCCCGGCCGTAGACCCAGAGCGTGTCACCGCGAAGGCGCCCGGTGGTGGAGCGGGTGCTCCGGTTCTTATTCGCCTGGAGCAGCCGGTGCGCGAGCTCCACCATTCGCGGCAGGTTCGGCACCGCAGCCACCGGGGTGAGGGGATGGACTCCGGCGAGGAAACACAGCTCACACCGGTACACGTTCCCCAGGCCCGCCAGGTTCCGCTGATCGAGCAACGCCAGCCCGATGGGCCGGTCAGGGTCGCTGGCCAGCCGCCGCACGGCCTCGGGAGCATCCCAGTCAGGGCCCAACAAGTCCGGGCCGAGGTGGCCCACGGCGGCTGCTTCCTCCGTAGCGGACAGAACTTGCAGGAATCCCAGTTCGAAGCCGACGGCAATCCTGTCGGCAGTCTCCAGCACGCACCGCGCCTTGAACGCGGGCCGCCGCCAGGGCTCGCCGCGGCCGTACACGTGCCAGAGTCCTTCCATTTTGAGGTGGGAATGAATGGTCCATGGCTCCGCGCCCCGGGACGAGGCGCGGTCGGATATTGCCGCGTCCGGCTCGCCACGGATGAGCAGGTGCTTGCCGCGCGAGACTACCTCCAGGATGCGATCGCCGGTGAAGTCCGTTGCGGCAAAGCGCGGCACACGGATGTCACAGCCGGTCAGTTGCTGGCCTGCGAGTATCCGGTGAAGCTGTCCCGCGGCCCTCCAGACGGTATCCCCCTCAGGCACGGATCCGCACTCCGCGCGGCGTGGTGTAAAAGCCCGCCGCGGTCAGTGCGTGCGCCGCCGGGGTATCGAGGATCCCGGCGCCGTTGACCTTCTCCAGCCCCATGGTGCTCGCAGCCCCGCGCCGGATGACTGCAACCAGGGCCTGCGCCGCAGCCTCAAGGGCCTTCTGGTTGGTGGTGAACATCAGCAGGGTCTTCCCTCCCCGTTCCACATATAGGCACAGCTGCCCTGATACGAGGACGACCAGGGCGCCGGCTTTCCGGCCTGCACGATGCCCGCCGTCGACCTGTGGCCAGGGCAGGGCCGCCCCATAGGGATTAGCCGGGTCGGTGGCGGCGAGCGCCACCGCCCCGCCAACACCGCCAGCCACGCCAGCGCCGAAGCCGTCGGCGGGCCCCGGCCCGGACCCGCCGCGCAGGTCCGTACTGTACGTGCGTAGCCGGTCCACGGTGGCTGGCACCGCGAACTGGGCGGCGCCAAGGTGTTCGATGAAGTATCCACGCCGGCATCGCCCCATTTCCTCCAGCCGCGCAAGAACCTTGTACATCAGGGCGAATCCGCCAGCTGTGCCTTCGGCACTGACTGCTCCGCGGGTGAGCACCCCGTAGCGGTCCAGCAGCAGTTCGGCGGACGCGTGGGCGTGCAGGGTGCTGTCGGTTTCGGGGGCAGGTAGCAGGTTCCAGCGCCCGGCGGCGAGCGTGGGGGTGCTGCGCTGGAAACCGTGGCCGACCTCGTCAGCGTCCCGGGCGAGTCCGCGGCCGGTCAGGGAGGCCCCCGGCGCGCGGCCCAGCCGGCCCCGCCGGGGTGCGCGGGCGTGTGGAGCGGCGGGGCGCTGTTTATGCGCAGTCCTGCCCCCGGAGAGCAGGGCCCGTACCGGGGTGAATGTGTCATTGCTGATCCGGCCGGCCCACACCAGCTCCCAGAGAGCTCCCACCACGTCCGCATCCGTCGGCGCGGGGTCGACATCCACCAGGGAGGCCAGTTGGCGCAGGAAGTATCCACCGCCGCCGTGAAGGAGATCGAGGATCGCCGCCTGCAGCGGGTCTGGGATGAACAGCGCATCCGGGCGGAGGGTCAGTGCGGCGTTTTCCGCCAGGTGCAGGGCGATCCAGCCGTCATTGCCTGCCAGCGGCCCGCTGCCCGACCACAGCACCTCCCCGGTCGCGGTGAGTTCGTCGAGCATGCCGGAGGAGTAGTTGGCGATCCGTTGCCCAAGGATGAGCGGTTCCCAGGCAGAAGCCGGGAGGGGAACGCCGGAGAGCTGGTCAATGACTGTGGCGACCCCGTCAAGTCCGCGCAACCCTGATCCCACATGCTGCCACGCTGGAAGGAACCGCCCGTAGGCGGCCGGTTCGACCGGCTCCACCTCGTGTCGAAGGGCAGCGAGCGAGCGACGCCGCAACCGCCGCAACACCTCGACATCGCACCATTCGCTGGACGCGGCGCGATGATGCTGCCCGGCATCCAGGCCCTCGGCGGGTTGCGGCGCGCTCTCGATCGGACGAAACTCACCCTCCAGTACCCGGCCGTCCGCGGCAAGGCGCTGCAAGGCGGTGACGACGACGGCGGAGCCGAGCCCCAGCCGGGATGCGGCCTCCGCTGCCGTGAACGGGCCGTGGGTGCGGGCGTAGCGCCCCACCAGATCGCCCAGCGGGTCCGCCACTGGTTCAATGAATGCCAGCGGAACGCCCATCGGGAGCGGAACACCAAGCGCGTCACGCAGCCGTGCGGCGTCCTCGACCGCGGCGATCCGCTCGGTGCCAGCAATGTTCACGCGCAGGGCGCGGTTTGCGCGCACGAGCGCCTCCACTCCAGCGGCGGCCGGTTCGGACGCTGCTGCGCCGTCGTCGGCTTGTGTTTCGTCCGGCGGTTCGAGGCGCAGGGCGATCTCCTCAACGCTGAGCGGGCCGAGCAGCCGCAACAGGTCAGCGATTCCTTCCATGCCGCGCGCCCTGCGGTCGGGTCGGAGCCGCTGGAGTTCGTGTTCAGTCCCGGCGACCACAGCGGCGTCAAGCAGTTCACGCAGCTCGGCGCGCCCGAGGAGTTCATTGAGAAGAGTCGGATCGAGCGATAGCGCGGCGGCCCGTCGTTCGGCCAGCGGCGAATCTCCCTCATAGAGGAAGGATGCGACGTATCCGAAGAGCATCGAGCGGGCAAATGGCGAAGGCTGCTCCGTGGTGACCTCTACCAAACGCACCTCGCGCCGTTCCACCGCGGCGGCGATTCCCTGCAGGGCCGGGAGGTCATAAACATCCTGGAGGCATTCCCGGACTGTCTCAAGCACAATCGGGAATGTGGGGTATTTGCGGGCGACATCGAGCAGTTGTGCGGACCGTTGCCGCTGCTGCCAGAGTGGGGTGCGCTTTCCCGGATTCTGCCGCGGAAGCAGCAAGGCCCGCGCAGCGCACTCCCGGAAACGGGACGCGAACAAGGCCGAACCGCCCACTTCGGTCGTGATAATTCCCTCAAGCTCCTCGGCGTCGAAGAGGAACAACTCCGCACCGGGGGGCTCATCATCCATGAGTGGAACCCGCAGGACAATACCGTCGTCGGAGGCCATGGCCGAACCGTCGATACCGTACCGGTGCCGCAGCCGGGCCCCGACCGCCAACGCCCACGGAGCGTGTACCGGCATGCCGAACGGACTGTGGAGTACTACCCGCCAGTCACCGAGTTCGTCGTGGAAGCGTTCGATCACCAGTGTTCTGTCGTTCGGGACTATCCCGGTGGCGTCGAGCTGTTCGGAAAGGTAGGCCAGGAGATTTTCGGTGGCCCACCCGTCCAGCCCGATGCCAGTGCAGCGATTGCGCGCGCTGTCCTGGTCCGCCGTGGAAACCTCCCGGACGAACGCGCCCAACGCACGGCCCAAATCCACTGGCCGGCCCAACGAGTCACCCTTCCAGAAGGGTAGTTTTCCTGGCTGGCCGAAGGCGGGGGAGACGAGGACCCGGTCATGGGTAATGTCCTCGATCCGCCAGCTGGTGGCCCCGAGGGCGAACACATCACCGACTCTGGACTCGTAGACCATTTCCTCGTCGAGTTCACCGACCCGGCGCCCGCCGGTTTTAGCTGCTTCGGTCTCCGAGCCGATGAGGAAAACGCCGAAGAGCCCGCGGTCGGGAATGGTCCCGCCGGAGGTCACCGCGAGCCGTTGCGCCCCGGGCCGGCCGGTAATGGTCCCCTCGACCCGGTCCCAGACGATCCGCGGACGGAGTTCAGCGAATTCATCTGAGGGGTAGCGTCCGGCGAGCAGGTCGAGGGTTGCCTCGAATGCCGAACGAGGCAATGTGGCGAAGGGTGCGCAGCGGCGCACGACGTCGAACCATTCCTCCACATCGATGACTCCCAGGGCGCAGGCGGCCACCGTCTGCTGGGCGAGGACATCCAGCGGGTTGGCGGGGATGGACAGCGGCTCGATCCGGCCAGCGAGCATCCGTTCAACAGTGACCGTCGTGGTCACCAGGTCTCCCCGGTGCTTGGGGAAGAGCACTCCCCGGGAGACCTCACCAACCTGGTGGCCGGCCCGGCCCACGCGCTGCAACCCGCTGGCGACGGAGTGGGGGGACTCCACCTGAACCACCAGGTCGACCGCCCCCATGTCGATGCCCAACTCCAGCGAACTGGTTGCTACGACGCAACGCAGCCGCCCGGTCTTCAGATCATCCTCGATCAGGGCGCGTTCATCCCTGGACACCGATCCGTGGTGGGCGCGGGCCAGAACCGGTCCGTTCCCGCGGGTCTGCCCCGCTTGTGCCATGATCTGGGCTGGAAGCGAGCGCGCGGGATCCTGAGCGGCTGCCGTAACCGTAGGAGCGGAGCCTGCGCGCTCGAGCCGTGCGGCGTGGATGTCATTGAGCCGTGCGGTGAGCCGCTCGGCCAGCCGACGCGAATTCGCGAACACGATGGTTGACCGGTTGGCCTCGATGAGGTCAACGATTTTTTCCTCCACGTGCGGCCAGATGCTGGCCTGCGGGACTGCCTGCCCGTCGTCGTCGTTGACCGGGGCGCCAGCGAGCTCAGTCATATCCTCCACCGGGACACTGACGGTGAGCTCCCACTGCTTGCTCGAGACGGGGGCGACTATTTCCACCGGCGCCTGACCGGCCAGGAACCGGGCCACGGTGTCCCGGGGTTCAACGGTCGCCGAGAGTCCAATGCGCTGGGCGGGCCGGTCGAGGAACGCATCGAGCCGCGCGAGGGAGAGTGCCAGGTGCGCGCCGCGCTTCGTGCCGGCCACCGCGTGGATCTCGTCGACGATTACCGTGTCCACCTCGCGCAGCGTCTCGCGGGCCTTGGACGTGAGCATAAGGAACAGCGACTCCGGGGTGGTGATGAGGATGTCCGGGGGACGGCTGAGCAGCGCCCGGCGCTCGGCCTGGCTGCTGTCTCCAGACCGCACACCCACGCTGATGGCCGGGGCAGGCAGGCCAAGCCGCTTGGCTGTCTGCATAATGCCGATCAAGGGGGCGCGGAGGTTTCGTTCCACATCGACGCCGAGGGCTTTCAACGGGGAGATGTACAGCACCTTCGTGCCTTTGCGCCCGGATGGTCCCGGGGAGCTGACCAGGAGGTTATCCAGCGCCCACATAAAAGCCGCCAGTGTCTTTCCCGAGCCTGTCGGGGCGACCACCAGCGTATGTGAACCCGACGCAATAGCATTCCAGGCGCCGTCTTGGGCGGCAGTCGGGGCTGGGAAGGCGCCCGTGAACCACTGGCGTGTCGCCGGGGTGAACCTGCCCAGAACCGAAGTCACCAGTCCATCATCTCGCACACCACCGACAAAATTCAGCGCCCGGGTGATATTGGAATCTCACGGGGAATGCGCCGCTTCTGCGGTACATTCGAGCCAGATGGTGCGGTTCCTCTTTCCGGACCACAACGTTTCGGACCACAACTGGAAAACACGACAGCGGAAGGCCGGACCGTGACGATCGGGCAGGTAGGCAACAACTGGTTGCCGATGGCGGGGGCGGCCGCGCTCTTTGCTGGCGGCGCGCTCGCCGGAGCCCTGTTCCAGGGCAATTCCGGGCACACCGCAGTGTACTTTGTGGTGAGCACCATGGCGCTCATTGCCAGCATGGCGCCGTGGCTCATCCGCCACCCGCCAGCCATCCACGCGAATTCGGGTGCGTACCTGGTGCTCGCAGTCGCCGTCGAACTGGGTTCACTGCTGGGCGGGGCAATCGAAATCCTGCGCGGGCTTGGCGCCTGGGTGGTCCTCGGTGTCGGGCTGGCGGTCTACGGACACCTCGAACGTGGACGCGTGATGGTCACCGCCGGCACGCTGGCGGCGCTGGCTGGGGTTCTGGCGATTGCCGCGGACATCCCGTGGCTCACCGTGTCCTTGCAGTTGCTGACAGCCGGCGTATTCGTTGTTGCCGCCGCGCGGTTGCGCCAGCTGCGGTTGCGCAGCTGGTAGCCCGGCCAGCGTCCGCTCAGGCCTCCGGCTGCATCGGGCCGACCGTCATGAGGACAATCGATCCGGAGGAGCAGGCAAGGGTGTCCTGAAGCGCTATCACGGAATCGTTCGCGTCCGGCGGGTAGATTCTCACGCCGTGGGCCTGGGTGAGCCCGCAATCCGGCCCATAATTCTGGGCGTTGGTCTGCTGCAGTGTGGCGATCGCCGCATCGCCTGGCTGCAGGGTCAATGCGGTGACGTTCGCGGGTGCGCGGTTCGCTGGCGCTCCAATGATCCTCCCGGCATCGTCTACGAAGGAGACTCCCGGGTAGCCTTCCATGTCGCACGAGGTGTTGGAGCTGTTCGTCAGCACCAGCGTCCGGTAGGCGCTTCCGGCGCCGCCGGCGCCGGTATCGGTCTGGATGCGCCCGGTTAGCATCGCAGCCGTGCAAGGTCCCGTCGCTTCAGCTGTCGCGGACGGGCTGGGGTGCGCGGAGGAGGTGGGGCTCGCGGTCGGTTTCGGGCTGGCCGAGGGGGACGCGCTCGCTGAGGGGGATGTGCTTGGTGCGGGACTACTGGTATCCGTTGCCGTTGCGGTCTCCGACGTGGCGGGTGCAGAAGCCGCGCCGTCGTCGCTGCTGCTGGAGAACAAGCCGCAGGAACTCAGGAGTGCGATGGCCCCAGCAGAGGCAGTGACAGCTAACCAGCGATGCGCGGGGATGCGTGGACTCATGGCACCAGCATAGGGGGATGGAGGCCGCCGTCAATGCATTTCCGTGTTGCGTGTGTGATTGATGTGGCGATTGTTATTTTAGGCTGGGTCCGGTTGGCGGGCTTGGAGGATACGACGAGTTGGCGATTGCTCGGCTTACAGCAGCCTCGTCACCTTCGTGCCGAAGGCGAAGGCGCCCGGGGTCACCTTGTTCGCCAGTGCGAACTGCACGGTCAGAAGCTGGGCTACGACGGCGCCAGTCACCGTTGTTTCCAGCAGCGAGTTCCCGGGCGTAGGAAGAAAGATCGTGGCCGGTGGAGCCGTTCCACCGACTATCGCGACTGTTGAACCCGTCCGGCGCAGATCAGTGGTGAGGCGGTGGAGACCCTGTTCAGGTGGGCCTCCACTGCGGCTAAAGACTACGGCGGTTAGTCCGCCTCCCGCGAGCTCGAATGGCCCGTGCCGGAACTGTCCGCCGACAAAGCCTTCCGCTCCCAGTTTTGCTCCCTCCTTGATAATCAGGGCTGCATACAGGGCCGTCGCCGCCTGGGTGGACCATCCGATCGTAGCCAACCGCGGACGTGCGGTGTCCAGGGCGTGCGCAGCAAGATTGCGCAGCACCGCGGGATCCCAGCCCGGTGGGCGCTCCAGGAGTACCTTCACAGCGCTGGCCGCATCCTGGATAGCCCCGCTGGCCGCCGATGCGTCCTCGCCGGAAAATGCCCCCATGATGTACCGGTGGACCGCAAGGGTATTGAGGTAGCTTTTTGTGCTGACCGTAGCTTCGGAACCGCTGTGTAACGGCAGCACCACATCGGACGACGACGCCAGGGTGCTGTTCAGATCGTCGACCACGCCAACCAGCAGCTGCGGCGTGAAGCCCGCATGCCCGCGGCGCTTAAGCAGGTCCACTACTTCGGCACTCTCCCCGGATTGCGAGGTGACGATCAGAAGTGTCGACCGCGTGATCAGCCCGGGAGTGTCCAGAAGCTGTCCCGTGTCGATAGCCCACGCGGGCAGGCCCCGGGCTGTCAGTTCCATCCAGGTGGGGAGTCCTGCCTGGAAGGACGAGCCCATCCCGGTAATGACGACTCGCTCCCACGGCGTCGAGGTCAGTTGATGTAGCGAGGCCGGTGGCCGTGCGGCTGCCCGCTCGAGTGCGGCGGGTTGTTCCAGAATGTCCCGTTCGAATGGCGTTCGCTCCCTCGTCATAGCTCCGCTTCCATAGGTGTGGCTATTGACAGCAACTTAGGGCAGGGGATAGCGTTTGTCTACTTCTTATTGATCAGATAAAAAAGAAATAGAACAGGGGAATCGGATCGCCGTGATTGTTGGAATAGATGTGGGTGGAACCAAAACGCACATCGTTCTCTCGACCCCCGACGCGGACGACTTCCATGTTGTTGTCGGGACTGCAACCTGGCAACGCAGTCATTTGTTCGGCGACAATGGAAACGCCGCACGTCTGGTCAGCCTGCTCCGCGAGCATGTAGCGGAGGAATTGACGTCGCCCCTAGTCATCGGAGCCCATGGTTGCGATACCGAGCACCAATGCAGCACCTTCCGGGAGCAAATTTCAGCGTGCTATGCCGGGCCGGTCTCAGTACTGAACGATGCCGAGCTTGTCGGTCCGGCTGCAGGCATCGCTGAGCCAGTCATCTCGGTGATCGTGGGAACTGGTTCGATTGTGGTGGGGCGGTCACCGCTGGGCGAGCGGCTCACCGTCGGAGGCCACGGATGGCTGCTTGGAGATCCGGGCAGCGCGCCAGCTTTAGTCCGGGAGGCTATCCGCATGATGCTCGTCGCCCGCGATGCTGGCGCACCCCGGGACCTGATGGCGGAGCGCTTCATGCATGAATATGGAGTAAATGACGAGATTGAGCTTTCCTACGTTTTCAGTACGGACCCGAGCATTACGTCCTGGGGGCGCCTGGCTCCGGTGGTATTCGAGTGCGCTGATCTGGGATCGACCCTCGCATGGCGTGTCATCGACTCCGCAGCGGCCCGCCTAGCCCAGGATGTTGCCCGCGCCGTCAGCCTCGGTGCAGTAGGGCAGACCGTAATTGTCGCCGGCGGAGTCGCCGTCAACCAACCACATTTTTTCGAGGCGTTCCGCAGACACCTCGTCAGCACAGGCCTGGAGCACGCCGTGAAGCTCCTGGAGATCGCACCGGTTTATGGGGCACTCGAAATCGCACGGAAAATGACAGCGCAGTCAACGACAGTGGAGGAATGCAATGGGCATCAACAGCAAGCGAGTTAAAAAGGCGGGAGCAGTTGCCGCATCCATGATGGTGGGGGCGCTGGCGCTCTCCGGGTGCAGCGTCACAGGCGCAGGAACAACGGAGGGTGCCAAAGGTGACGGAACCGGTACCGTGAATGCTCTCTTCATGAAGCAGGCCGGGTACTCCGAGGACGACGTGGCCAAAATGATCGCCGAGTTCGAAGCGCAGAATCCGGAGATCACGGTGGAACCCACCTTCGTCTCCTACGAGGCCCTTCACGACAAGATCGTCACCGCAGCCCCGGCTGGGACCTATGACGTCTTCCTGACGGATGTCATCTGGCCAGCAGAATTCGCCTCCAAGGGGGTGGCTCTGGATCTTACCGACCGCATCCCCGAATCGTGGAAGGACGATGTCCTCGGCGGCGCGCTTGACACTGGCAAATACCAGGACAAGTACTACGGTGTCCCACTCTTCCCGTCCACAAAGCTTTTCTACTACAACACGGAACTCGTCGAGAGCGTGGGCGCGACAGAAGCCGACCTTCAAACGTGGGACGGCGTCCTGGATGTAGCAGCCAAGATCAAGGAGCAGGAAAATATCGAATTTCCCCTCGCCTGGAGCTGGTCACAGGCGGAAGCGCTGATTTGTGACTATGCGCAGCTGCTCGGGTCCTTCGGCGGAGAGTTCACTGATGCTGATGGAAACCTCGCTATCAACAGCCCTGAAGGAGTCGAAACACTGCAGTGGATGATGGACAGCATGGAGTCCGGTCTGACCAACCCCGCATCCACCACCTTCCTAGAGGACGATGTCACAAAGTCCCTGGCACAAGGGCAGACTGCTTTCGCCCTGAACTGGGAATCAACCCTTCGTGACCTCGATGACCCATCGATCTCCAAGGTAGTCGGCAAGGTCGCGGTCATGCAGACTCCCGCCGGACCATCCGGCGATCGACGCGGAGTCAACGGGTCTATGGCGATGTCCATCGGATCACAGTCCAAGAACCAGGACGCAGCATGGACGTTTGTCGAGTTCATGAGCAGCCAGGAAAACCAGGAGCAGTACGCAGCCAGCTCGATGCCAAACTGGAAGGCCAGCTACGAAAATGCGGAACTGACCAAGTCCAACCCCGCGGTGTTCAAGGCAGCCGGGCAACAGTTTGACGACATGATCGCCCGGCCCGTAATGGAGAGCTACAACAGCGTGTCCCAAACAATCCAGGTCGAACTGCAGAACGCGCTGCTGGGCAAGAAGACAGCCCAGGAAGCCCTCGATGACGCGGTGGCTGCCGCGAACAAGGGTTAGCACATGTCGACTGCCAAGACCGGATCGGCGACAACGGAGACTGCACGCATGCGCCCCGCCAAGCGGCGCAGGGAAAATCAGGGACGGTTGGCTTTCTGGCTGCTGCTGCCTGCATCGGTTGCCGTCTTTGGGGTGATTGTCTACCCCATTCTCCGAACGCTTCTCATCTCGTTCTTTGAGGTGACTTCGGTCTTGGCAGTTGACACACCATTTGTTGGGTTCGCCAACTATCTTTCAGCACTCTCGGATAGTGGATTTTGGTCGGCTATGGGCCGCACTCTTTACTTCACCCTCACATCGACTGCGCTGGAGCTCGTCCTCGGGCTAGGACTTGCGAGCCTGCTAAGTGCGCCGCTGAAGTTCAGATGGCTTTTTCGTGCGGTGGTCGTGCTCCCGTGGGCTGTGCCGACGATCGTCAGCGCCGCAATGTGGAAGGGTATCTTCAACGCCGAATATGGAGCATTGAACGCTGTGCTCTTCCAGTTCGGACTCATTGACAGCTACCACGCATGGTTGGGGGATCCAGCGCTTGCGCTGAATATGGTCATCTTGGCGGATGTCTGGAAGACCACTCCGCTGGTTGCTTTCTTCCTCCTGGCGGGGCTGTCTTCCATCCCGAAGGAACTCTACGAAGCGGCACGCCTAGACCGGGCCGGATGGGTGAGGATTTTCAGGTCGATTGTCCTGCCGTTGCTGGTGCCATCCATTGCCATTGTGGTGGTACTGCGCACGGTGGAGGCCTTCAAGGTGTTCGACATCGTCTACGGGATGACCCGCGGAGGTCCGGCGAATGGCACCCAGACAATCGCCTACTACACCTATGTCACCGCATTTTCCGACCAGAACTACGGAGTGGGTTCAGCATTGTCGTACCTCATCGTCGTCGTCATTCTCCTGCTTTCGGCTGTGTATCTGAGGACTCTGCGCCGGTCGGGAATGAGTGCGCTATGAATCGACAGCGTCGTCTTTCGATCCTGCTCCACACAGCGGCGGTGGGCGTCGGAACCGCTATTGCCGCCCCATTTGTTCTGATGATCATTGCGAGCGTCTCCCCGCAGAGCAACCTCATATCCAGGCCTCTCAAGTGGATTCCCGATACCCTTTATCTTGAGCGTTACCAGGCTATATTCTCCGGCGGACCGAACAGTGTCGGCGCCTCGTTCCGGGCGGCTTTCCTGAACACCATAGTTGTCGCGACCGGAACAGTGATCATCGCAATGGTGGTTGGCGTGCTGGGTGCCTACGCCTTTGCGCGGTTGCGTTTCAGGTTCCGGCGGGGGTTCCTGATGATTTTCCTGGCAACCTATATGCTCCCGCAGATAGCCTTGCTGATCCCGCTCTACCTGATGCTGAATTCGATGAACCTGTTGGATACCAGGCTGGGGCTGATCCTTGTCGATACGTCGTTGGTCATACCGTTTACGCTGTGGATCTTGAGTAATTACTTTGCGACGATTCCTGAGGAACTCGAAGAAGCGGCGCTCATCGACGGTTGCACCCGCATGGGAGCGCTATTCCGGGTCGTCCTGCCAAGCGCCAAACCTGGAATTTTCGCTGCGCTGATGTTCTCGTTCCTGTTGGCGTGGGACGAGTTCATGTATGCACTGATTTTCACGTCCTCCGATGCGTCCAAGACGTTGACTGTGTCGATCTCCGAGTTCGCAGGACGCTACACGACCGATTTTGGACTCGTCGCCACCGGTGGCATCCTCGCGGCGCTTCCGCCGGTCATCATCGCGGTCATATTCCAACGATATATTGTCAGCGGCATGGCCGCCGGCGCAGTGAAAGGCTAGAGCCGTATGGAAACCATCAACTATGAGACCGCCGTCGCCTTGCAGCCAGAGAAGCTGCGCTGCCTAGTGGAAAATCTGGGACAGAGTATCGGGACAATCGACCAGAAATGGAGTCCCGGCGAGACTGTCGGCGTGGTCGCGATGGGAGCTTCGAGCCATTCGGCGATCGCGCTGGTGACTGCGCTTCAGCAGCGCGGAATCAGGGCCGTGAATCTGACGGCTTCGGATCTGGAGTTGACGCCCATGGGGTTCCAGCCCGCGGATCACTATGTGTTGGTCTCTGAGTCCGGGCGCAGCCCAGAACCGATTCAGGCCTCGCGCAGGCTTACATCCGGCCAACGGATCGGCATCACGAATGTTACCGACAGCCCCTTTGCCGGTGTCGTGGATAGTCTTCTCAGCCTGGGTGATTTCGACGATTCGGCAGTCTATACCGTGGGCTATACCGCTACTTTGGTGGCATATTCGATGCTGGTGGCAGGCCTCGTCGCGGACTCTGACGCGCCAACCGCACAGCTGTATTCCGCGGCGGAGATCCCCGGGCTCGTGGATAAGTCCCTCATCCAATATGCGGGGCAGGCGGCACGTATCGGTGAAGCGTTGGCGGGAATACGTGCGGTGGACTTTGTTGGCCGGGGATTCTCTTTTGCAACAGCCAGCGAGGGCGCCCTGATGTTCCGGGAAGCGTTACAGGTCCCGACGGGCGCTTTCGATACCTACCAGTACCTGCACGGACCGATGGAGCCGCTGGCCGGGGGACTCGGGCTGATCGTATTCGGCGACGAGCGCGAGTTACCGCTGGTCGACTCCATTCTCGGCTCGGGGGCGATGGTTGTCCTCATCACGGCCGCGTCTGAGGATGATTTTCCGCAGCCGAAGCACGCGAATCTGACGGTCGTGAGGATTCCCGGCGACATTACCGATTTCGCGCGCGCTATTGTCGAAATTGTCATAGTCCAGTTGATCGTCGGTGCGTGTGCGCGCAAGACGGGGCGCACCATCGAAGGCTTCAGATACCACCAGGAAGATACCAAACTACGTGAGCAGTGCGCGGCCAACTGAATCTGAGGTGTGCAAGCGTGCCGAAAAGTAGCAAAAAAACAGCCACGACCAGCACCGTGTCGCAGGTCAACCAGACGGCGATCATCGACACGCTCAAAGCGCACGGACCGCTGTCGCGGGCCCGGATCGGAGAACTCACCGGGCTGAGCCCGGCGACCGTGAACCGGTTGACGAGCGCACTCATCAACGACCGTCTCGTGGAGCGGGAGGGGCAGGAAGAGTCGACCGGCGGTCGGCCTCCGCTGACGGTGCGTTATGCCGGAAGGTCCCGGCTGGTGGCGGGAATGCAGTTGGCCACGGACAAGGCAACCGGCATCCTCGTGAATTTTGACGGCACGATTATCGAGCGCCGTGAGATCAAGTTCACCGACCCCGCGGAGCTCACGATTGCGGATCACGAACTGCGGTTGCAGCGGACGATGGAGCTTTTCGACGTGCTGCTGAGCGTGGCCGAGGAGAAGAAGCTCCCGTGTCTGGCCGTGGGTGTCGCGGTCCCCGGCGTCGTGACCGGCCCCGATAGCGTGATCGGAAGCGTTCCGGAGTTGGGCTGGCCGGAACTTCCGCTCGGCAAACTGCTACGCCAGCGAACCAGCGTGCCGGTGGTGGTGGAGAATGACGCCAATGCGATGGCGATAGGCGAACTTCGCCGGGGAGCAGGCCAGGACGCGTCGAGCCTCGTCGCGGTGTTGCTTGGCAATGGTCTGGGGGCGGGCATTATCACCAACGGAATACTCCACCGGGGATCCCGCTCGGAGGCTGGCGAGATCGGTTACCTGCTGATGGAACGCTCGTCCCTTTCACGTTCTTTTTCGGAGTTCGGCGACCTCGAGGACAGGGTCGGTTCGGAGGCCATTACCCGGGCCGCGCGGGAGAACGGGATCGAGGTTCCGCCGGGGGCACTCGTTACGGCACACGACATCTTGGTGCTTGCGGCGAGCGGAAGCTGCCCGGAGGCGGTGGAGATCTCGGATCGCATCCTTGACATGGTGTCCATGGCGATCGGCGCAATGGGAGTCATTCTTGACCCTGAGGTGATCGTCGTCGGGAGCGGGCGGGAGGGAAACTCTGAGCTCATCATTCCTGGAGTCATGGAGCGATTGGCTG
This sequence comes from Micrococcaceae bacterium UBA4005, assembly GCA_002384315.1. Taxonomy (GTDB): domain Bacteria; phylum Actinomycetota; class Actinomycetes; order Actinomycetales; family Micrococcaceae; genus Arthrobacter_D. Next base: position 25,161 of record DGBL01000044.1, read on the forward strand.
GCCGCACGCTCCGTGTGCCCACTCTCGTCCCTGCCGCTCTCGGCAAGGACTCCGTGATCATCGGCGCTGCCGAACTCGCCGTTGACGTTGTCAGTGGTTTAACCTACGTGGCTCATCAGTAGGTCGGCGACGCCGTCGGCCCTCGTCCGTAGCTAATACGCCTACTCGTGGTGGTAGGCGCGGGCACCGGCGATCTCCTGGGCGCGGTACACCTGTTCGGTGAGGATCAGGCGCACCAACTGGTGGGGGAAGACCAGCGGTGAGAGGGACCAGACGAAGTCCGCGCGGTCGTGGACGGGGAGGGCTACGCCGTAGGCGCCGCCGATCACAACCGTGACCGGGCGGGCGGAATCCAGCTGCTTTTGCAGGGCCTGCGCAAGAGCTGGTGAGGTGAGGGTTTTTCCGCGCTCGTCCAGCAGGATGAGGTAGTCGGCGGCCGGTATTTTCGCGAGAAGCCGTTCGGACTCCTCGGTGCGCGCCGTATCGCCGTCGCGCGCGGAGTGGGCGATCAGCTGCCAGCCGAGGTCGAACGGTTTCTTCAGCCGTTTTTCATAGCGCGTGATGCCTTCGGCCACCCAGCTTTCGTGTTTGCGCCCGACGGCCAGGATGCGGATTGCCATGAATGCAAGGCTACCGAGGAATTTCCCGCATACCAGCACGGGCAGGTCCCGCAACCGGCTGTCGGAATCCTACGGCACTGCTGCGAGCCGCCCCGCCTGGTTCCTGCGCGATTCGCCAGCCGTTATATAGTCGCCGCATGGGGATTTTTACTCGATTGAAAATGATAGTGGCTGGGTTCGGCGCTTCGAAGCGCCAATCAGCTCTGCAGGGCGCGCCGGGCGGCCCGCCGCAGCAGGCGCCAGTCTTGCAGGAGGCCTCGCCGCCGGAGGCGCAGGAGGCGCCGCAGGCTGTGCCGCCGCTGATCGCAATGAATCAGTCGGTGCCGGCTGCTGAGCCGGAGCGTTCCGCGCCTCCTGCTGAGGCGGACGCCACCGGCGGCGTGCAGGAGTACATTTCCGCTGACGAGGCGAAGCGCGAGCTTGTGGCCGGGGAGGATGGGATGCCGCCGCTGCGGCTTGTCTCCAGCGTCAACGGCTTGGATCTTGCCTTGCCCGATGGGCGGTTGGTCGATTACCGGACACTTGCGCTGCGCCACTTCACTATCTTCGGATTCCGCGTGACCGGAGGGAAAGATCCGCAGGTCACCTTCCGCACCGGGCAGCAGGTCCGCGTCCAGCGGGAGCAGGACAACCCCCAAGACCCGCAGGCGGTGGCAGTCATGGTCGGGCGACCTGCGGTCACCATCGGATATGTCAACAAGCAGCGGGCCAAGTGGGCATCCGCACTGTTGGACAACGGGAGCAAGCTGCAGGGCGTGGTGATTCAGGCGAAGTCATCTCCGTCGGTGCTGCTCGCGACGCCCGAGGTCCTCGCCCACCTGCGTCGCCCTGCTGACGGCGCCGGGCAAACCCCCGGGTAAGTTAGGTGGAGACCTGCTCCGCAGGCCCTTGAACTGCCAAGCACGACGGCGGCAGATACCGCCTAGCTGGACGTAAAGAAAGGCACCCCGGTCCGAAGACCGGGGTGCCTTCGGTGTTCCGGGACATCCGTTTGCAGGTATTTCGTTACCGTGACGGGGGCGCTGGTTGGGTCCCCGGATTGATAGTGGGTCCAACCAAGCGGGTGCGCAACGGGCTGTAGTGCTTTTAATAGCCACCGGATAGCGCCAAGCTGGTGAGCTGATTTCTGATATATTCTGCGAATTCTGGGGCGCCGGCACCGCTCAGCGCCGCTGGCAAATCCTTGGATTCTGATTTCGTGGCCCAGTACTGGCATTGTTTCTTCATCGCGGCAAGGACAGCGTCAGGACGTCGTTCTTTCACGAGACAGAGCATGTCGTCCGGTAGGAATATTTCAAACTCGAACTGCTCTGCAAATTCTGCAAAGTCCTTGCGATTCGCTGTCACCAAATAATCGACGCCCCCGTGTGCAGCAGCTGCGAGCACGTGAGCATCGTACTTGTCCTTGCCCGCGACAAGAAGGGGGTCAATCTCGTATCCCGAGATCATTGCGCTGGGGAACGATCTGGTTAGCTGGTTGCGCCAGCGTCCGATCTCGTGGTCGGCTGCAGCTGGATTGTTGCGCCTTCGGTTGTACAGGAACTCCGTCATCACGTCTTCACTCCAACGCAACGCGATTCCTTCAGCGCCGGAGTTCAGGGAGATCAGGGAGAACCAGTCTCGAAGCGTGCGTGAGTAGAGAATGTTTGCGTCTAAGAAAATTAGTGTGGCCCCCGGTTGCATTGGCTAAGCGTATGCACTTCCGGGGACCACGGCTACGACCGCAGCTAGTCCTGGTTGAAACCTAAAGAGTCTTCCAGTTCACGGAGCTCATCGAAAGATTTGCGCTGGTTATTGAGCCGGGTCTCTGCAAAAGCTTTCAAATCCGAGCGATTGAAGCGGGTATGGGATCCAACCTTGTGTGAAGCAATCTCTCCGTTTGAGGCGAGCTTGAGTAGCGTCGGGCGGGAGATTCCCAACATTTTGGACGATTCAACACTTGTCAGAGCTTTGGGCAGCTGGGTGATCCCGATAGCCTGGCCAGAAGCCGCCAGCCGCAGAACGGTCTGCAAAAGATTACTCAGCTCATCGGGCACGATGATCGCCTCTCCGGAAGAAGATTCGATCTTGATTTGGAGCTCACCAGGATCTACCTCATGAAAATGGCGGGACACCTCGCGCGCTTCTGCACTCTGCGAGGACGTTACATCGATCGTGCGAACGTTTTGGATAGCAGTAAGAGCAGCCATAACAACATCTCCTTTTTCACTTGCATCAATCATCTTGCATATCTGAAATAAGTGCAAGCCGTGGTGTTCGACTAGATGTTACCTCCGGCCCTATCAAGCCGAGACGGTTACGACGTACCGCCTCGCGCCAGCTTCAGCCCGGCCTGTGCTTCCCTTGCACGCTTGCGCGTCCGTTTAGGGTGGCAGCCCTTTCGCTGGACCGCATGCTGGGTCCGAACACTCGCAGGAGATTGAAAACGAAGTGTCGGGCATGGCCTGTTTTTGTCTTTGCGACTTCGCCAGCTGCGCTGGGGTAGGCGAGCTCGCGGAGGGCGACGTTTCCACCGCGACGGTCAAGAGTATAGGCGGTCCACCGGCCAGAATTCGTCCGGCGCAGTCGGCCTTGCCGACGTATTGCTTGCCGTTGGTGATAGTTGAGCAGCGTGCCGTCGCACCTAGGGAAGGCGACCTTGTCTCGCTCCGCAATCTCCAACGCGCGCATGCGCGCGGGGTTTGCTAGAGGCTTGTGCGTCAGTGCCAGCTCCGGGAAGTGTCCGATTCGACCACTAGCCAGTCATTGAGGGGCGCGAGGAGGCTTGACGGACGCAGTCGTCGGCATGACTGATTGGGTTCTGAAACCGTCTCGCCGCGGTTCCCGAAGGTACCCCAGAGTCGGGCGCAAGGTCGGCCGTCGGCCACGAGGATCACCTAGTACCGGGGAGTCCGCAGGAAAGCGGCGAGGAAAGATTCGTCCTGCACTTTGGTGTACGCGAAGGGAAAGGATTGCCAATTCTCTGCCGATGAGTCAACCCTGGGTAGAGCAAAAGGCCCCTGCTTCCCATGTAAACAAAGGGGAGTAGGGGCCTCGCTATGTGGCGGTGACGGTGGGATTTGAACCCACGTTGGCTTTTACACCAAACAACATTTCGAGTGTTGCACCTTCGGCCGCTCGGACACGTCACCAACATCGCTACTTTACCGGGTGGAGAGCCCGCACCCCAAAACAGCGGCAGCGGGCGCCCGTGATCACCGTTCGGTGCGGTCGTCTGCGCGCCGGGCGCCGAAAAAGCCGGTGAGCAGCTGTGCGCACTCGGCCTCGCGCACCCCGGGGAAGACCTCAGTCCAGTGGTTAAGGCGGCGCTCGCGCAGCACATCGAAAACCGATCCGGCCGCTCCGGCCTTGGGATCCCAAGCCCCGAACACCACGGTTGGAATCCGGGCCAGGATAGACGCTCCGGCACACATCGCGCACGGTTCGAGCGTGACCACCAGCGTGCACCCCGCCAGCCGCCACCCACCCAGCACTGCGGCCGCCTGCCGGATCGCCTGCACTTCCGCGTGGGCCGTGGGATCACCCAACTCTTCGCGCTGGTTCCAGCCGGCGCCGATGACCGTTCCATCCGGGCCGACGACGACGGCGCCAATGGGCACGTCCGCGCTCGAACCTGCCTGCCGGGCGGCGTCGAGGGCTAATCCCATCCACTCGTGGTGGAGCGGGCGTGCCGTGGCGGCGCAGTGGTCCATCCCGCAATGATACTTTTGATCCATGCGCGTACTGGTAGTCGACCATCCCCTTGTGGCCCATAAACTCACCATCTTGCGCGACAAAAACACCTCCTCGCCGGTCTTCCGGCTCCTGACCGAGGAATTGGTCACCCTGCTGGCGTACGAAGCCACCCGTGAGGTGCGCGTGCAGGAGGTTCAGGTGGAAACCCCGATCACCACCACCCGCGGTACGGGTCTGGTCAAACCGACTCCGCTGGTGGTGCCGATCCTGCGGGCTGGCCTGGGAATGCTCGAAGGGATGACCCGGCTAGTGCCGACAGCCGAAGTCGGGTTCCTGGGCATGGCGCGTAATGAGGAAACCCTGGAAGCGATCACCTACGCCGAGCGGTTACCCGATGATCTCTCCGGCCGCCAGGTCTTCGTGCTTGACCCCATGCTGGCGACGGGCGGAACCCTGCGCGAGGCGATTACCTTCCTTTTCGATCGCGGCGCAGCCGATGTCACCTGTATCTGCCTGCTGGCGGCTCCCGAAGGCCTTGCCCGGCTCGAAGAGGAACTGGCGGGCAGGAATGTGACTATCGTGCTGGCGTCAATTGATGAAAAACTCAACGACCTCTCATACATAGTCCCCGGACTCGGAGATGCCGGTGACCGGCTCTACGGCGTGGTCGGATAGCTATTCCGCATGGAACCCGCAAGGCGCTCCGGTGCGCCCAGCGGCCTCCACTCTGCGATGAACTGCCGCGCCCCGGCCGCTACAGTCGATTTGTTACTTGCGCGTAAGGGTTTGTTACGTGCAATAATTTGTCACGTGAAGATCAGTTCAACAGCACCTGCAGCCGCAGCAATCTTCGGTGGCGTCCTGCCGCCAGCGGAATCGCGCTGTTGCCGAATGCCCGCGTAACGGTTTCATCCCAGCCTGCTTACGTATTCCTGCCCAATGACGGGCGCCAATTGAAGCTACATCCCGTCCGGGCACACCCCCGCATTCGAGCCGTGATGGCGGCAAATCATTCTGAGGTTGTTTTCATGTCAGTATCTTCCGGCTACGTCCACATCTCCCTCCGCGCGCCGCAGAACCGCAGCAGCCAGCGCGCACCATATCCCCAGGGTTACGGGCCGATTACCCAGGTCCCGCAGGAACCCGGGCATGGCGCAGCCGGCATGGTCCCACTGCACGGTGCCTCACTGGCGCAGCCCGGTGCCACGCCAACGCAGATCGTCTCCCCTAACGGGCATCCCGGTCCGCAGGAGGTCACCGGCGACACCACGGCACGTGGGTTCGTTCTGTATGTTGCGCTGGATGAAGAAACCGCCGCAGCGAGCGGGACTTCCCTTTCGCGTCTGGTGCAGGATGTGCGCACTTACGTCAGTTCGCTGGTGCCCGGGGCGCAAAGCCACGCCGCCGTCGCGCTCGCCCCGGCGGACGCCGTCGGGAGCGATATCGACGTCGTCCGGACCGCGCTCGGCGACCCGACAGTCGCCCGCCGCCCGCGGCACGAGCCGCACCAGCTACAGTCCGGTGCTGGCTCGCCGCGGCCCACCGGAGTGCTTATCGACCTCTCGCGGCGCGAGGTCCACCTCGACGGAGAGAGCCTCAATCTCACCTTCAAGGAATTCGAACTGCTCAACTACCTGGTGGAAAACGCCACCCGCACCGTCGGCCGCGAAGAGCTGCTCAGCGGGCTGTGGCGCAACGCCGACGAGGTGCCCAATGAGCGCACCATCGATGTCCATATCCGCCGACTTCGCTCGAAACTGGGGCGGCTGGCGAACACCGTGCGCACCGTGCGCGGGCAAGGATACCGCTTCTATGACCACCCGGAAGTCGTCGTCTGGGCCGCACCGGAGTACTCGATTTAGCGGTGCCCGCGGGCGGATAGACTGCACGGCATGGCATCCCACCACCTCAAGCGCCTCATGCTGCTGCGCCACGCGAAAGCGGAGTGGCAGGCCGGCGTCGCCGACCACGAACGGTCGCTGAGCACGCGCGGACATCACGACGCCGCGCTGCCGGGACGTTGGATGGTGGATAACGACAGTATCCCCGACCTGATCCTCTGCTCTTCGGCGCTGCGTACACGCCAGACGTGCACGTGGATTTGTGCGGAACTCGGCGACAAGGCTCCTACCCCGAAACTTGAGGAGGACCTGTACGCAGCCCGCCCCGAGGAAATACTCGCCCTGATTAATCGCGTTCCCGCGACGGTGACGAACCTGCTGGTCATTGCGCATATGCCCGGCGTCCAAGATCTTGCGATGCGCCTGGCGTCGGTTGATTCGAACGAGGACGCGGTCATGGAGATGGCCTCGCATTACCCGACGTCCGGACTGACGGTCTTGGAGCACGACGGCGCGTGGGCGGAACTGGACGGGCGCGACGCCGCGCTGACGAACTTTGTGGTGCTGCGGGGCTAAAGCTCGTACTTTTCAAGCAGCCGCAACCACACCTCGCTGATGGTGGGGTAGGCAGGTACGGCGTGCCACAGGCGATCGAGGGGCACTTCCCCGGCGACGGCGATGGTCGCCGAGTGCAGCATTTCGGCGACTCCCGGGCCGGCGAAGGTCACTCCGACCAGTGTGCGGCGGTCTTCGTCGACAACCATCTGCGCCCACCCACGGTACTGGTCCGCGTGCAGGGCCGAACCAGCTACGGCGATCTCCAGTGAGGTTTCCGTGACGTTCAGGCCCTCCGCCCTGGCCTGTTCCAGGGTTCGTCCCACCATGGCGATCTCCGGATCAGTGAACACCACCTGCGGCACCGCGTAGTGGTTCGCCGTCGAGGCGTAGCTGCTCCACGGGGACGGATCCCCGTCCAAGGTGCCAGCTACGCGCGCGGCAATGGCATCGGCAGTGGTGCGCGCCTCGTATTTCCCCTGGTGGGTCAGCAGCACCTTGCCCGCCGCGTCCCCGACCGCGTACAGCCAGTTTCCGGGGTGTTCGACCCGCCCCGTATCATCGGCGACGAGTTTCCCTGGGTCCAGACCCAGGGATTCGAGCCCCAGGTGATCCAGTGCAGGTTTCCTGCCCGTGGAGACGAGCAGCTTTTCGGCCGTGAGTGTCTCGCCTGACCCCAGCCTCAGGGTAAAGGGACCGTCCTCCGCCTGGGTTACCGACTCGGTGGCGGTGTGGGAGATGATGCGCACTCCCTCACGGTCCAGGGCGTCCTCCACCAGTGCAGAGGCGGGCCGCGGATAGTTGCCCAACACCGCGCCGCGGGCCACTACCGTCATGTCGGCGCCGAGGCGCGCAAACGCCTGCGCCAGCTCCATGCCGGCGACCCCGGCGCCCAGCACGCAGAGGCTGGCAGGGATGTCCTGGCTGGAGGTCGCTTCCCGGGTGCCCCAGTAATTGGTTCCCGCAAGCCCCTTGATAGGCGGGGCGAGAGCAGTGGAGCCGGTGGCGAGGACGACGGCGTGACGGGCGCTGACCTCGGTGGCGCCGTCGTCGTCGTTGACAACCTCAACCCGGCGTTCCCCGGTGATCGCCGCCCAGCCCCGCAGCAGGGTGATTCCCGTCGATTCCACCCATTCCACCTGCCCGGAATCGTCCCAGTGAGAGGTGAAGGAGTTTCGGCGGTCCAGCACGGCAGCTGCATTGAGCGGACCGCGGACCACTTCCCGCGATCCTGCCACCGACTGGGCCGCCGTGAGCGCGGCCCCCGGCCGAAGCAGCGCCTTGGAGGGCATGCACGCCCAGTAGGAACACTCCCCGCCGACCAGTTCGGCTTCGACCAGTGCGGCGCTCAAACCCTTGTGCACCAGACGCCCGGCGACATTCTCACCGACAGCGCCCGCCCCGATGACGACGACGTCGACCGTGAGGGATTTGCTCATTCCCCGAGCATTCCACGGCTGGCACGGCAGGGCAATAGCAATGAAAAACGTCCGGGCCCGCTCATTGCTGAGCAGACCCGGACGTCTGGTTTCCCTGTGGGAATGTGGTGCGCGCGAAGGTGTCTAGGTTCATGACATAGG
>DGBL01000228.1 GCA_002384315.1 Micrococcaceae bacterium UBA4005
CGAAGATTTTCTGAACAGCTTCCCGGACCGCTATCTGAATACCCATCCGGCCCTCCTGCCCAGTTTTCCGGGTGCGCACGGAGTCCGCGACGCACTCGCCTACGGGGTGAAGATCACCGGATGCACGGTCATGATCGCCGACGCCGGAGTGGACACCGGGCCGATCCTCGCCCAAGCCGCCGTCGACGTCTTGCCGGGGGACACCGAGGAGTCGCTGCACGAACGCATCAAAGTGCATGAACGCCGACTCCTGATCGAGACTCTCGCCGGTCTGGGCCGGGAAGGCGTGTCGTGACCGTCGTCGCCAACGCGGTCTATGTCAACGGCAGGCGACGCGTCGACCCGGAGAATCTTGACCAGACGTTTGAAACCATGCGCGGCACCGGTGGCATGGGCTGGATAGGGTTGTACCAACCCGACGACGACGAAATGCATGCTGTCGCGAACGAATTCGGACTCCATCATCTAGCTGTGGAAGATGCCACAAACGGCCACCAGCGCTCGAAGCTTGAACGCTATGAGGACACGCTGTTCGTAGTTCTTCGACCAGCGCGGTACCTGGACCGTGAGGAAAAGGTGGTATTCGGGGAGCTCCATATTTTTGTGGGGCGGGACTTCGTGGTCACGGTACGCCATGCTGACTTTCCGAACCTGGAGGGTGTCCGGCGGCGGATGGAGCGAACGCCGGAACTCCTCGCCATGGGTCCGCAGGCGGTGCTGTACGCCATCCTGGATGATGTGGTGGATCAATACCTTCCCGTAGCCGACGGGCTGGAAAATGATATCGACGAGATCGAGAATGAACTTTTCGGCGGAGCCCCGGATGTCTCCCGCCGTATCTATGAGCTCCACCGGGAGGTCATAGAGTTTCAGCGCGCAGCCCAGCCCTTGCAGGCGATGATCGAATCGTTGCAGCGCGGGTCGGAAAAATATGGGTTAGAGGAAGAGCTGGGGCGCAGGCTCCGGGACGTCCAGGACCATGTGATCCGCATCATCGAGCGGATCGCTACCTTCCGGACCTTGCTCCAGAACGCACTAACGGTTCATTCGACCCTGGTGGCGCAACGCCAGAACGAGGAAATGACGAGACTGACCGAGACGTCCTTGGCCCAGAACGAGGACGTCAAGCGCATCTCCTCCTGGGCGGCCATCCTCTTCGCCCCGACGCTGGTTGCCTCTATTTACGGAATGAACTTCAAGCGAATGCCCGAACTCCACTGGGTTTTCGGGTATCCCTTCTCATTGGCCCTGATGGCGGCCATGGGAGTCGCCCTGTATCTGGCTTTCCGCCGCAACAAGTGGCTTTAGCCGTTCCTTCCCTATCCTGAGGTCGCGGTGATGATGTTCGTACGGTGATCGTATTCGAACGCCACGGCTCCGCCGGGATGCGCCAGTGCGATGTTGCTGCCGTCGCGGGCACCACCGGCCCCGTAATTTTCTTCCCAGCCACGGTTCAGTGCAGCCTTGAATTCATAGCTGCCCGCCGGAAGGTCGGCGATGGTGAGCTTCCACAACTGGTCGGCCGCATCGAGAACCAGTTGAGCCTGCTCGCAGGAGGGCATCCAGTCCTCCAGACATCCCATCTCCGAGTTGAAGTTTCCGGCCGCGGCCACGGCATCCGGTTGGACGATCGCGCTACCCACTGTGACGGTGCGCAGGTCACTGACCGAACCACCCAGTAGCGCCCGGTACTGGAGGGTCGTCCCGTCTGCCAGGTCCAGCGGCGCCAGGTCGTCGAACACCGTGTAGACCGGCGATGAGTCATCTGAACCGATCGGAGTCCACGCCGCGCCGTCGATACGGCGTTCGAAAGCTACCTCATACTCCGGCTTCTCCGGGCTCGCTGTGGCGGAGACCTCCACCGTTCCCTGCACCTGGGATCCCTCCGCAGGCAGCCCCATGGCCAGCGCTGGCTCGGGAACCTGCGCATACTGGACGGGCGAGAGCGCGGTATGCCGGGCGTTATCCAGCACCACCGCCCGATACTCGAGGCTGGTCCCGGGCTCCAGCGCCGCAACGTCGTGGAAGACCTGGTAGGGGAAATTGTCGTCCGTGCCGATCGAGGTCCAGGGCTCCCCGGCCGTGCGTGCCTCGAAGGTGACCTCGTAGAAGGATGATCCGTCGACGTCGGCGGCGACATGGATCCGTCCGTTGTCGGCAGCCGCGGGGACCGGCGCGCGCAGGGCCACTGCAGGGGCGGCCTTTGACGGGGCGATCCGGCCGGATCCGAGGTGGACGACGGCGGACAGTGCTGGCACTGTCACCGTGAGCTCGCCGTTCGGTGCGGACTTGACCGACTCCGCTCCCTGGCCGTAGACACGTTCGAAGGATCGTTTCGGGAGGTAGGTCGGAATCGCGGCGGTTTGCGGTTCGGTGCTGTTATTCAGGGCGACCACGTATTCGCGCTGGTCCGCTGCATTGATTCGGGAGAACGCGTAGATCCCCGGACCGTCCGCGGAATAGCGGTGCTGGTGCGCGCCGTCGCGCAGGGCTGGGTGTTCGGCAGTGAGGTCAGCTAGCTCCGCGATGCGCGTATACAACGGGTGTCCGGTGTCAAAATTGTCGGCAGCGTGGGTGGAGTCGGTACCCAGCAGTTGGTCATCAAGATACTCCGGGACCTGGCTTCCAAACATGGTCTGGCGGGCATCCTGGTCCCCTCCTGGGCCGGAAAAGCCCTGTTCATCCCCGTAGTAGACCACCGGATTTCCGCGCGAGAAATACATGAGTTCGTGCGCCAGCGTATCCCGGGAGAGTAACTCCGATTCCCCGGCCTGGGGGTTGTCGGCGGTGACGAAACTGCCAATGCGCCCCATATCGTGGTTGCCTAGGAACGTGGGAAGGCTGTAGGCGTTGGAGTCGGCGTCCGTGTACCAGTCATCGCCCGCAAAAAATTCCTTCAGCGCCGTAGCGTCCTGTCCGCGGGAGGCGAAGTTGCGTGCCGCCTCCTGGAAGGGGAAGTCCAGGACGGCCTGCATCTGGTTCCGTGTGGTGAACTGCGAGGTGAAGGACTTCGTGGTGTCGATGCGGAAACCGTCGACGCCGAAATCCGAGATCCATCCCTGGTAGATCTCGGTCATGCCCTGCACCACGCGCGGCTGTTCGGTGAAGAGGTCGTCGAGGCCGAAGAAATCCCCATAGTAGGAGTCCTCGCCGGTGAAGGTGGTGTTTCCGCGGTTGTGATAGAGCGTTGGGTCGTTGAGCCATTCGGGCACTTTCAGGTTTTCCTCGCCAGGCTCCAGTACAGGCGTATAGGGGAAGGAGGTAGCCGGGTCCAGTGCTGGGAACGGCAGTGTTCCGGCATAGTCACGGTCGTCAAAGTCGACACCCGCAGCATCGCGGTACGGGACCTGGTCCTTAGAGAGATAGCCTGTGCGCGCACCTTCTTGATAGCCGATCACATCCGCTGTGTGGTTGGTGATGATGTCGAAATAGACCTTCATGCCACGCGAGTGGGCTTCGTCGATCAGCGTCTTCAGGTCCTCGTTGGTGCCCAGATGTGGGTCTATCCGGGTGAAGTCGGTGATCCAGTACCCGTGGTACCCGGCGGAGTTGTCCTCCGGCTGGACAGCCTTGTTTTTGAAGCTCGGCGTAAGCCAGATGGAGGTTGTACCCAGCCCCTGGATGTAGTCCAGTTGGTCCAACAGTCCAACAAGGTCGCCACCGTTGTAGAACCCTTTCCGCGTCGGGTCAAAGCCGGAGACCATCGGGTCAGGGCCGAGGCCGCCGTCGTCGTTCTG
>DGBL01000035.1 GCA_002384315.1 Micrococcaceae bacterium UBA4005
GACGGCTTTTCGCGCCTTTTTGGCTTGCCGGGCGTTCAGTCGATCAAGATAGAGTTTTCCATCCAGATGGTCATTCTCGTGCTGCATGCATCGGGCGAACCAGTCGGTGGCCTCGAATTCCACTGGTGCACCGGAGCCATCGAAGCCAGTGACTTTAGCCCAGTCTGCGCGCTTTAGCGGAAATGATTCGCCCGGGACGGAGAGGCATCCTTCTGATTCATCCTCCGGATCCGGATCAGTCCCAGGAATCTTCGAGGTGATCACAGTCGGATTCACGACGACGCCTCGAGCCGGGACGCCGTCATCGTTATTCATGCCGTAAACGAAGACCCTGAGCCCCCGGCCGATCTGAGGCGCTGCCAGGCCCACGCCGTTCGCGGCGTCCATCGTTTCGAACATATCGCCGATAAGGCAGCGAAGGGCATCGTCGAAAACTTCCACCGGGGCTGCCCGCCGGTGCAAAACCGGTTCGCCGACGATGGTCACGGGGTAGATAGTCATCAATTTGTCCTGGGTGTCGTTCTGGCGCGGGCAGAAGATTCTGGCTAGGTGGCGATGGAGCGACCCACAAGATCCCTCATGATCTCGCTGGTTCCGCCGAATATGGTCAACAACCGGGCAGCCAGAAACGCCTGCGCCACAGGATACTCGAGGATGTAGCCATAACCTCCGTGTAGTTGCAGGCAGCGGTCGGTGATGGACGTGGCTCGTTCGCTGGCCCACAGTTTAACCCGGGCCGCGCTCAGCGCGTCGAGTTCGCCCTTGTTGAAGGCCAGCATCGCCGAGTCGACATAGGTTTCCGTGACCTCAACCTCGGTCAACAGGTCTGCGAGCTCAAACCGAGTGTTCTGGAAGTCGATAACCCGTTCCCCGAAAGCGTCCCGTTCGCGGGTGTAGTTCACGGTCGTCTCATATACCGCACGGGCAACAGCGGCAGATGCCACCGCTATGGCCAGACGGCCCTGCGGCAACTGTTCGTGGCCATAGCGCAGGCCGCAGCCGACTTCGCCAATCAGGTTTCCACCGGGGACACGGACGGCATCGAAGAAAAGCTCCGCCGTATCGGAGGCTTTCAGCCCCATCTTGTCCAGCTGGCGGCCCGTGCTGTAACCCTCGGTCTTTTCGACCATAAAGAGCGAGAAAGAGTCCGCCTTCCCGCGCCCGCTTCCACCGTCGGTCCGGGCCATGACCAGGGCCGCATCGCCGCTGATACCGTTGCCTATAAACGTCTTCTGCCCGCTGAGGATCCAGTCTTCGCCGTCGAGTACAGCCTTAGTGCGTATTCCCCGCAGGTCGCTTCCTGCTCCTGGCTCAGTCCAGGCAATGGAGGTGACCGTCGCCCCGGAGACCATGCCGGGAAGCCAGCGCGCCTTCAGATCGTCGGACCCGTACGCGAGTACATGCGGCAGGACCATATCGTCGTGGAGGTGGAAGGCCAGTCCTACGGCGAGGTGGTTGTGGCGGGCAAATTCCTCGTCGAGGACTGCGCGGAAACGGTAGTCAACTATTCCCGCACCGCCGAATTCTTCGGGTACCGCCAGGCCGAGCATGCCCTGTTCGCCAGCTGCTTGCCAGAGCCGCCGCGGCATCATGTGGTCGCGGTCCCACTGAGCATAATGCGGGGCGACCTCGCGTGTGTTGAATTCGCGCGCGAGGTCCCTGAAAAGCTCGTGATCTTCCTCGAAGACTGTGCGGTCCATGCGACTCGTCCTCCACTACGTGGTTCGGGGCTGCCCGGGAAAGCTGCCGTTCAGTAAACACGTTCAGTAAATACGTTCAGTAAATACAATGGCCGTCCCGAAGAGACTCCGGGACGGCCATTCTCGCCAGCGGCTCCGCCGCCGGCACATTGGGTGAGTAACGGGGGTTGAACCCGCGACCTCCTGGACCACAACCAGGCGCTCTGCCAACTGAGCTATACCCACCAGGTACTGTCTTCACCACTCGCTGAGCTTCGGAATTCCTAAGCGCAAGCAATCTGGGAAAGGCAGCGGAAACAAGTTTACACACTTTTTACGGGCTGTACGCCACGGCCGCACAGGCAGGTGCTTTCGGCGTCGTACTAGTCGTTGGCCGTGTCGGCGGACTGCTGGGCCAGCGCCTTGCTGGTGGCAGAATCGGGTCCGGGATCCGGCACGAAAATGGCTCGCCGGTAGTAACGCAGTTCACGAATTGAATCACGGATATCACCGAGCGCCCGGTGCCCGCCGTTTTTTGTCGGTGACTGGAAATAAGCGCGGGTGAACCAGCGCCGGGCCAGTTCCTTGATGGTGGACACGTCGATGATCCGGTAGTGGAGATGATCGATAACTCGCGGCATGTCCCGGGAGAGAAACAGGCGATCGGTGCCGACGGAGTTGCCGGCAAGTTGCGCTTTGCCGGGTTCAGGGACCCACTGTGTGATGTAGGCGAGAATGCGGTCCTCGGCTTCCTGCATGGGAATCCCGTGGGGCAACTCCTCAAGCAGCCCGGAGACCGTATGCATCTGGCGGACGAAGTCGCCCATTTGCTCGACAGCACCGGGCGGCGGCGCGATGACGACGTCGACGCCGTCCCCGAGCACGTTCAGTTCAGAGTCCGTGACAAGAACCGCAACTTCGATGAGGGCATCATCGTCGATGCTCAGACCTGTCATCTCGCAGTCGATCCAGACCATATGTTCGTTTGATATCGGCACTGGTCCAATGTACCGCTTGCGGGCGGCTGGGTGCGGATCAGCCTCATCCCGGCTCGCCGACGGCCGAGGGCAGGTGATGATCCGGATGCTAATATCGAGCGAAGCCCAGCAGCTTCCAGCAGCGCCGGATCGCCGTCGAATAACCGGGCTGCGCCAATGCTCGTGCTGTACGAATGGCCGTGCTGTACCTGGGGGCGGTAAACGGCTGGGACCCCAGTTCACAATCTTTGTCCTGAGGAGTGGAAACCGCCCGATGACCGCTCAGGTACCAGTGCGCGAACCTGACACGCCACGGCATACCCGCCGGCCGCACGTGGCCATAGTCCAAGGCTTTGTGGGCTCGATGATGATGTGGGCGGGCTCGCTGGGGGTCGGGTGGCTCTCGCTCGCGTCCGCCGAAATCCGTCGCAATCCGGTGATCATCTGGTTGCGGTTTGAACCTGAGGGAGCGGTGCTCTCCGTCGCGGTGCTCGCCCTGGGAGGCATGCTCCTGGTCCGGTCCTGGCTTCGTCTGGGGCAACGATTGGAGGGGTGGGGGCCCGGTTCGCAGATTATGGTGCTACGGGCGATCGTCGCGTGGGGCGCTCCGATGTGCTTCACCTTGCCGCTTTTCAGTCGGGACGTATTCGCCTACATTGCGCAGGGCCAGGTGATGGTGGCCGGACTGAATCCTTATAAGGACGGTTATTCGCAGATCTCCAATTACCTGCAGATCGGAGCGGACGACCTCTGGGCGCAAAGTCCTACCCCCTACGGACCGGTTTTTCTGTGGATTGAGGAGCTGGTGGTGCGGATCACCGGCGGGGAACCCGACTATTCCATCATTCTCTTCCGCGCTGTTGCCCTGCTCGGGGTAGCGCTGTGTATTTACGTGGTCCCCAAGCTCGCGGTGCTTCACGGGGTCAACCCGCACAAGGCACTCTGGTTGACCGCCGCCAACCCTCTTTTCCTGACCAACTTCATTGCTTCAATCCACAACGACGCGCTCATGATGGGACTGGCTCTCGCCGGGCTCTATCTGGTGGCGACCCACCGCGCAGTGTGGGGCATCGTACTGGTCACGCTTTCGGTCGCTGTCAAGCCCATCACCTTGATTTTCCTACCCTTCCTCGGTCTCATGTGGGCCGGGAAAGGAGCACCCTGGGGGCGGCGGATCGGTTACTGGTCACTGACTGCCGCCATCTCCTTGGGACTGCTGGCCGTCATGGGGCGGGTAAACGGGTTTGGGTTCGGTTGGGTGGGGGCTTTAAGCACCCCGGGCAGTGTGTGGATCTGGTACGCGCCGATCGGGTTTGCGGGGATGGCCGTTGGCGTTCTGACTGATGCCCTTGGCTTTGATGGGTGGAACGCTGCGGATTACGTCAATGCTCTGGGGCGGGTAATTTCGGTGCTGGTCATCGGTTGGCAAGTATTTTGGGGAGAGCACCGCCGGCTTGTCCGCAGGCTCGCTCTCTCCCTCGCCGCAGTTGTGGTTCTCTCTCCGATGATTCAGGCCTGGTATGTGGTGTGGTTGATTCCGTTGTTTGCGGTGAGTGGGATCCGTAACGACTGGCAGGTGAAGACCCTGTACTTCACGGTGTCCTTTTTTATGATTTACGCGATCTCCGACCAACTGGATATTTTCCCGTATCTCGAGGTCAGCCTGACTCTTGCCCGCCAACTCGCCGTGGTGATCGCGTTGGCCTTCGCCCTTTATCTGGTCTTCCTTGACCCCCGCACTAAGCTGCTCTACCGTCGCCGTTTCCGGCCGCTGGTTGCGGGCGAACTGCGCTGAATCGGTAATACTGGAGAAATGATCGATCCAGCAGAACAACTTTTCCAGGGTGAATTTGAAATAACCGAGTGGGAAGCGCAGCCGTACTCCGAGCCTGGAAGTCACAGTGAGCTCTCCCGGGTCCGGGTCGGGAAGGCCTTCAGTGGAGACTTCTCCGGATCCAGCACGGCGGAACTGCTGATGGCCGGAAACAACCATGGCGCCGGGTATGTTGCCTCCGAATTGTTCACCGGGGCAGTGGGCGGACGGGAAGGTTCCATGGTGCTGCAACATTGGGGTGTTGCCGAAGGGGCGGAAGCGGCTAGTTCGGGGCATATTATCCCTGGATCCGGCACCGGAGAATTAACTGGTATTTGTGGGAAAGTGGTCTATTCGCAGGACTCGGACGGCCAGCACCGGGTCGAGCTGAGGGTTTTCTTCCAATTGCCGCCAGTGTCTGTATAACATCCAGTTGTTGAGGGACGCGGCGTCGTGCCCCCGGCGCGACTCGAACGCGCAACCTACGGATTAGAAGGCCGTTGCTCTATCCATTGAGCTACGAGGGCAGGTGGCCTTGCGGGCCGCCAGTATGAAAGTTTATCCAGAACACGCACAGTTCCACGATTCGGCGCTGAACCTCGACTCAGGGGCCGACCCCGGGTTACCCACATAGCATCCCGCGGCGTCCTCGTCCTGCCGTTGTGCCCCGACACTGATCATGGTTGGCACATTGTCAGCCATCAGGATGCGTGGGAGGAAACCGATGAGTGAAAATATAACGGTTCGCGGATACGTTGCGACCGATATTCGCATGACCGTGGCACCGAGCGGGTTACCCATTGCCGGATTTCGGATGTGCACCACCGAACGGCGCTTCGACCGCCAGTCGGATACCTGGGTGGATGGGCACACAAACTGGTATTCGGTATCGATGTTTCGCCAGCTTGCAACAAATGCTGCAGCGTGCGTCAAAAAAGGAGACCGGGTGCTGGTCTTCGGACGATTGAAAGTCAAGCCGTGGATCAACGCGGAAGGTAAGACCGGAACCAACGTCGAGATCGACGCCGACTGCCTTGGACACGACCTCATGTGGGGAACAGCAGGTT
Source organism: Micrococcaceae bacterium UBA4005 (assembly GCA_002384315.1). GTDB lineage: Bacteria > Actinomycetota > Actinomycetes > Actinomycetales > Micrococcaceae > Arthrobacter_D. The sequence continues at coordinate 5,537 of DGBL01000035.1, forward strand.
TCCGGCGCGCCTCCAGTGTCCGCGCAGAGGACCAGGACAGTCCCGCCAACAGCTACCCGGCGGAGGGAGCTCACGGTGAGACGCCAGCTGAGGATGTGCTGGAGGTCGACGGCGGGACAGGCGAAATTTTGGATGGCGCAGCGCAAGCGGGCGCAGACGAGATTGAGGGGGAAGCTTATCCGGGCACGCTTGGCGCTGGAGTGGAGATGGACGCGGAACCTATTCCACCGGAGTCGGAAACCGTGGCCGCGGCTTACTGACATACCGCCCGCCAGGACAGGGCGCACCCCGTGGCGTGCCGCGATCCGGTACCGCACGGATATGCAACTATTGGTTGGTGACCGAAACCCCGCCTCGAGGACGCGCAGGTGCTGCGTTGGCCAGCATGAAACGTACCTCCACCGTCATGCTCGGAGCAGCACTGATTTCCGCCCTTGGCGGATGTGCGGCGTTGGCGCCGAACGTCGACGGAGCGGGGCAGGAGTCCACCGGGCCAACGGTGTCTCGGCCCGCTCAAACGGACCGTTCCACCCCGACATCATCCGGTGAATCCGCTGGAGCTAACGCGCAGCCTGCGGAAACCGCGGCTGAATCCGATGAGGCTGAAGCTGTTGCCGCTGCGCTCGCTACGCTCCTTGAATCCCTTGCGGACTCCGATCCCTCGCCGAGCCGGGCGGCTATGGTCGCAGCACTGGAAGACGCCGCGGGTGCTTCCGGGAGCGCCGGCGGCCGGAAAGCTCCTGTGGAAGTGTCCGTGGACAAGACTCCTACCGGGCTCGAGGTCGATGCTATCCAGGGTGCGGTACGGGCCGGCGGCGAGTGCGTGTTCGGTGAGGTGCGCGACGGAAAGGCTACCGTTGCTATCCTGCCGCCGCTTTCCAACGGCCTGTGTTTCATCGGGGATACGCGCTAGTTCTCCCTCACGTCAGCTGACTGGATCCCAGTGCTACTGCAATGGCACGGCGGTGGCGCAGGGTGGGGGCGGTTGTGAGTTAAGTGCGGCCACGCACTAGCCTTATGGTCATGGCGGAATTTATCTACACAATGACCAAGGCCCGTAAAGCTGTCGGTGACAAAGTCATCCTCGACGACGTGAGCATGTCCTTCTTTCCTGGGGCAAAGATTGGCGTGGTGGGGCCGAACGGTGCNNTTTGGGAAGATCCAACGATTTAACCAGATCTCCGAGGAAATGGCTGAGCCGGACGCGGATTATGATCGCCTGCTCGACGAGATGGGCAAACTACAGGAGGCCATAGACGCCGCGGATGCCTGGGACCTCGATTCGCAACTTGAACAGGCCATGGACGCCTTGCGGTGCCCGCCACCCGAGGCTGACGTCACGCTGCTCTCCGGCGGTGAGCGTCGCCGTGTGGCGTTGTGCAAGCTTCTGCTGCAAAAGCCCGACCTGTTGCTGCTCGATGAACCCACCAACCACTTGGACGCCGAAAGCGTGCTCTGGCTCGAACAGCACCTGTCCGCCTATGCGGGCGCCGTCCTTGCGGTGACCCACGACCGTTACTTCCTCGATCACGTGGCGGAATGGATCGCCGAGGTTGACCGCGGACACCTGTACCCGTACGAGGGGAACTATTCGACCTACCTGGAAAAAAAGCGGGCACGGCTCGAGGTGCAGGGCAAGAAGGACGCCAAGCTCTCACGCAGGCTCACCGAGGAACTGGAATGGGTGCGCTCGAATGCCAAGGGCCGCCAGACTAAATCCAAGGCTCGGCTGAACCGGTACGAAGAAATGGCTGCGGAGGCGGAACGGACCAGGAAACTCGATTTCGAGGAAATCCAGATTCCGCCTGGACCACGGCTCGGAAGCCAGGTCATTGAAGCCAGCAATCTCCGAAAGGGATACGACGACCGCGTGCTCATCGACGGTCTGTCCTTCTCCCTTCCACGCAACGGCATCGTCGGGGTCATCGGGCCTAACGGTGTGGGTAAGACGACGCTGTTCAAGACGATCGTCGGACTCGAACCGTTGGACGGGGGAGAGTTGCGGATCGGCGACTCCGTCAAAATTTCCTATGTCGACCAGTCACGCGGCGGCATCGACCCGAACAAGTCGCTGTGGGAAGTCGTTTCGGACGGCTTGGACTTCATCCAGGTGGGGCAAGTTGAAATGCCGTCGCGCGCCTACGTATCTGCCTTCGGATTCAAGGGGCCGGATCAGCAGAAGAAGGCTGGTGTCCTCTCCGGCGGTGAGCGCAACAGGCTCAATCTGGCGATGACGCTCAAACAGGGTGGAAACCTGTTGCTGCTCGACGAACCGACAAACGACCTCGATGTGGAGACTCTCTCGAGCCTCGAAAATGCGCTACTCGAGTTTCCCGGCTGCGCCGTCGTCGTCTCGCACGATCGTTGGTTCCTGGACCGGGTCGCCACTCACATTCTCTCCTACGAGGGGACCGAGGCTGAACCGGATAAGTGGTACTGGTTCGAGGGTAACTTCGAGGCGTACGAGGAAAATAAGATCGAGCGCCTCGGCCCGGATGCCGCGAAGCCGCATCGCGTTACCCACCGCCGACTTACCCGCGACTAAGCTACGGCGGGTTAGTGCGGCGGTCTGGGAACCCGCACCATGCCTTCCTGCGCCACAGTGGCCACCAGCGAGCCTTCACGGTTAAAGATCTGGCCGGATGAGAGTCCGCGGGCACCGGATGCGCTAGGCGAGCGCTGCATGTACAGCAGCCACTCATCAACCCGCACAGGCCGGTGCCACCACATGGCGTGATCCAAGCTGGCGACTTTCATGCCAGGGTGCGTCCAGTTCAGGCCATGTGGCCGGAGGATGGATTCGAGCAAAGTGTAATCGCTCCCATAGGCCAAGGCGGCCCGGTGCAGGGCCGGGTCATCAGGAAGTGGGCCGAAGGTTTTCATCCAGACAGCGTTCCGGGGTTCGCGCGTGCCATCGTTGCGCACATAGAGCGGAGCTTCAATATGGCGGACGTCGAACGGCCGCTGGGAAGCCCATGCCCGTGCCACCGGATGATCGATCCCGCCGAGCAGTTCCGCGGTGCTGGGCAGGGATTCTGGTTCCGGTATGCCTGCAGGCATCGCCTCTTGGTGGTCGAGCCCGCCATCCGGAGTTTGAAAGGACGCGATCATGGAGAGGATAGGCACACCATCCTGATACGCGTGGGTTCGCCGGGCGGAAAACGAGCGGCCATCGCGCAGGCGCTGCACCCCGAAGGTGATGGGCTTCTCCGCGTCGCCTGCGCGCAGGAAATACGCATGCATCGAATGCACCTCGCGCTCGTCGTCCACTGTGCGCATGGCTGCGACCAGGCTCTGAGCCAGCACCTGTCCGCCAAAAACCCGTCGGTTCGGCTGCCGGGCGGACTGGCCCACAAAGATGTCCTCGTCGGTCTGGGCGCCGTCGGCGGGACTCAGATCGAGTAGCGACTGGAGCAGTCGGGTGCGGTCTGCTGAAAAATTCTCTGCCACGGGAAACCTGCCCTTGTCATGGGGAACCACCAGATGAATCCACCCGGGGTGCCCGGGAAGTGAAGCTACCCTGAACCCTAGACGCAGAGGCCATCCCGCCCAAAACCATGGGCCCCTTCGGCCGCGTATCCCGAACGTACCGAATCGTCGATCCCCGCACCGGTTTGAGATGATGGCACTATGAATGCCACTCCTAGCCCCTCCATGCGCCCACTGCCAGAAGCGCTCTGGGCCTGGCGTGCCGGGGGAGGACGGCCGGGCAGATCCGGGGTGCGCCCGTGAGCATTCGCGAAGCGGACGGACTGGTTCTGGCGGACAGCCAGGTAGCGGCGGATCTGCGCACGTTTATCTCACGCGCACGGTCGGCGGACGACGGCGGCGCCGTCCGCATGCAGGCCCAAGGCCAGATCCTCGCCGCCTACGTGTGCATCCTGCGCCCGGCGCTCCTCGGGGAGGCTACGCCCACGGTGCTGGGTCTGCGGACCATGCCGCTTGCCCGCGTCGCCGAGGTCGACCGGACAGTGGCGCTCGCTGCGGTTGCGGACCGGCTCGCACGCGATCAGGATGAGGTGAACTTCAGCATGCCGCCGGCCGCCGTCGCTGCGGGTTGGGCGGGCGTCCTGCCGTCGCGTTCGGGCTGGGAGCGCCGCGGCATCCTGGCAACGGAGAGCCTTGCAGCGGCTGCACAAGCCGGAATCCGGGAAGTAGGGGCGGCCCTTCCGGCGAGGGCCGGGGGACTGCTGGTGAATAACCTGCGCGCGAGCGTGTGGGGTCGGGTGCTGGAAGGATCAGCGGAGGGGCTACCCGCCGGCGCGGCCTTTGGAGCCTTCGCCCTCGGCTTCCTGGACCCTGGGCAGGACGCACAGCTGTACCGCCAGGGGCGTTGGCTGCGGGTGAGCACCCCACGCGGGCACATTCTGGTGCGGGCAGCGGCAGTGCTCTGACGTCCGGACCACCGTCCTGGAAGGGCGCTGCCTGCCCGGCGGATCAGTCCGCGGTATTGACCATCGAGTGGGCGGCACGCTCGAGATAATCCCACAGTGTGGCCTCGTGCAGCGGCGCGAGTTCGAGCGCATCGACGGCGCGGCGCATATGGGCCAGCCAATGATCGCGCGCGTTCGGGCTCACAGCAAACGGCAGGTGGCGCATACGCAGCCGCGGGTGACCGCGTTGCTCCCCATAGGTTTTAGGTCCGCCCCAGTACTGTTCCAGGAACATCCGCAGCCGGTCTTTGGCTGGCCCGAGGTCATCCTCCGGGTACATCGGGCGCAATAGCTCGTCCTGGCTTACCCCGTCGTAAAAAACATCAACCAGGCGTACGAACACCTCGTGCCCGCCGACCGCCGCGTAGAAGTTGTCCGTGTACGTCGGCTGGGAAAAGGTATTGCTAGCCAGGTTCAGCCGTTCCGCTGGATCGCTCACGAGGGGTCCGCCGGGGACGCTTCCGGTCGGTCGGCAGCCTGTGCCAGGAGCGCCCGGCGGACCCCGTCACGGCTTTCCAGCAGGAGCCGGCGCAACGAAGGGCTCTCTGGTCCCAGCTCGGCCAGGAACGCATCCGTCCGGTCGAGGGTCTCCAGGCTGGTTAGGCGCGCAGGGTAGAGACCGAGAACCAGTTGCTGGGCGATTTCAGGTGAACGCGTCGACCACAGCGCGCGGACAGCGTCGAAGTAACGGGCCGAAAACGGTTCCAGTAACGCGTTCTCGTGCACGCGCATGAAACCGGCCATTACCGAGCGCTGGGTGGCGTTGGGAAGGTCGTCCTGTTCGACCAGAGAAGCCCACGCCTGTTCTTTGGCCTCGCGGGTGGGAAGCGCAGCACGCGCCTGTGCTGCGGCGAGTTGTCCAGTCGCGGTTGGATCGGACTGCAGCTCAGCGCTGATTTGTTCGGTGCCGAGCCGTCCGCCGGCGACGAGTGCGGTCAGCAACTCCCATCGAAGGTCCGTGTCGATGGTGATTCCCGGTGGCACTTCCTCCCCGGACAGCCAGGACCCGATGACGTCTAGGTGTGCACTGCTGCGCGCAGTCGCAGCGAAGGATTTCAGGAATTGCAACTGAGAGTCGGACCCAGTTGCGGCGCCGCGCATCAACTCCAGCAGGCTTGCCGCTGCGGCGTCGGTCATTTCGCTCCGGTCCGCTGGATGCACGTAGAACGTCAAAGTCGCAGAGAGCTGACGCAGCAACACCAGCACGACCGACGAGTCCGATTCCGAGTCAATATTCTGCATGATCAGTTCGACGAAGTTCCGGGCGGGGGACTCCCCGTCGCGGGTTGCGTCCCAGGCGGACGCCCAGATCAGCGTCCGCGGGAGCGATTCGGCGACGTGTCGCAGGTGACGGACGGACGTGTGCAGGGATTGCGGGTCCAGCCGAATTTTCGTGTAGGCCAGATCATCATCGTTCAGGAGTATGAGCGCGGGCCGGGCGAGGCCCACGACGCCGGGAACCTCTGTACGCGCGCCCGCAATATCAAGCTCCTCGCGGTGCGTCCGGAACAGTTTGCCCTCTGCATCGAGGTTGTAAAAGCCTATGGCAAGACGGTGGGGGCGCAGGGTCGGAAAGTCCTCCGGCGCGGACTGCAGCACGGAAAGGCTGGTGATCACGTCGTCGTCGTCGGTACTGACCTCCGGGCGCAGCGTGTTGACCCCAGCCGTCTGCAACCACTGTTCTGCCCACTGCGCCAGGTCGCGGCCACTGGCGTGTTCAAGCTCGGCCAGCAGGTCGCTCAGTTCGGTATTCCCCCACGCATGGTTGGCGAAGTAGGCCCGCACGCCTTCCATGAACTTCTCCTGCCCCACCCAAGCCACGAGTTGCCGCAGAACCGACGCTCCCTTGGCGTAAGTGATGCCATCGAAGTTGACCTGGACGTCCTGTAGGTCGTTGATCTCGGCCATGATCGGATGGGTTGA
>DGBL01000046.1 GCA_002384315.1 Micrococcaceae bacterium UBA4005
CACATCCACCAGCCGTTGTAGTCGACGTCGACCCGTCGATGCATCCACGGCGTGGTGCGCAGATTACTGGTGCCGAAGTCGTGAGCTTCCTTGGTGTTCCCGGTCGAACCGTAGCTGAAGCGGAACCTGTCCACCGCTTCTCCGAAGTGGTGCATCACGGAACGCTCGAACAGGTTGAACATGTGCCCGCCCACAATGGTCGGCCGGCGGGTGAAATCAGCGAACTGGGCGGCCCGGAGAATTCCTTCGGTCTCCATTTCGACGTCGTCGTCCAGGAGCATCACGTAGCTGCTGGCGCCGTCGTTGGCCGCTTCCAACATTCCGCGCGCAAACCCTCCCGAGCCGCCCAGGTTCGCCTGGTCAAAGACGGAGAGCTTGTCCCCCAGCGCTTCGGAGACCTCCGCGAACCCGTTCTCCGCAGCGACCTTCTGCGTACCCTGGTCGGTGACGATGACCCGGTGCAGTACGTCGAGCAGTTCCTTGGAGCTACCGAGAATGCGCAGGTTCCGCACGCAGTAGTCGGGCCGGTTGAAGGTTGTGACGGCGATGGTGAGATTGCCGGCGGTGAAGTCCTCCGGTTCGGGCACACTCCACTGGGCGGCCCGAAGAATGGCATCGGTGTCGTGGGCGACCAGATCAAACCAGTACCACCCGCCGTCACCAAATGAAGTGACGGGCAGGTCAACCGTGTAAGTGGCCGGACCTGTGGGTCCCAGCCGGGTGCTGCTCACCCGGTTGGTGGTACCCCGCGCCGAGGAGCGGTAGACCACAATCGTCGCTGATCCTTCGATCTCCACGCTCAACCGCACGGAACGTACCGCGGTATGAGCCTGCCAATAGCTCGCAGGGAAGGCATTGAAATAAGTTCCCAGTGACACGCGCTGGTGGGCCGGCACGCACAACGCGCGCCGGTCTAGGACATAGTCCGGGTGGATTTGCGCCGCTAGCGCTCCGCTGAGGGCCGCCTTCTGCTTCGAGTCGGCAGCTTTCCCGAATCCGGTGGCGTCCTCGTCTGCTTCGACGACCCGGCGCGGGCTATTGAAGTCGACATAGAGCGGCAACGTGTCCATGTCCCCACCGTCGGGGAATACGACCCGATGAACCGGCCGCCAGCTGGCGTCCGGCTGGCTATGCTGGTGACTTTCCTTGGCCTTGACCGCAGTGCTCACGCGTCCACTCCTCCACTTTCGAGCTTCGCCCCGCCACTGAAATGGGGTTTGATTTTGTTGTCGTACATCGACAGTGCCGAGCCGATGGCCATGTGCATGTCGAGGTATTTGTACGTGCCCAGGCGTCCTCCGAACAGCACGGACGATTCACCCCGAGCGAGGTCGCGGTAGGCGAGCAGTTTCTCCCGGTCGGCTGCAGTGTTCACCGGGTAGTACGGTTCGTCGCCCTTCTGTGCGAAGCGGGAGAATTCGCGCATGATCACTGTCGCATCCCGGGTGTACTCCCGCTCAGGGTGGAAGTGCCGGAATTCATGGATCCGGGTAAACGGCACATCCTCGTCCGGGTAGTTCATCACCGGGCAGCCCTGAAAGTCCTCGATGGGCAGCACTTCCCGCTCCAAGTCGATCGTGCGCCAGGAAAGTGCTCCCTCGGCGTAGTCGAAGTAGCGGTCCACTGCTCCCGTGTAGACCACGGGCACTTGTCCGCGCGTAGCTTCACGGGAAAATTCGTGGTCATCATCGAAGAAGTCCGTGTTTAGTTGCACTGTGATATTCGGATGGTCGGCCATCCGTTCTATCCAGGCCGTGTAGCCATCGACGGGCAGACCCTCGTAGGTGTCATTGAAGTAGCGGTTGTCATAGGTGTAGCGGACCGGCAGCCGGGAGATGATCTCGGCAGGAAGGTTCCTCGGATCGGTCTGCCACTGCTTGCCCGTGTAGTGCTTGATGAACGCCTCGTAGAGCGGGCGGCCGATCAGCTGGATGCCCTTGTCATTGAGGTTCTGCGGATCGGTGCCGGCCAACTCGCCCGCCTGCTCAAGAATGAGCTGCCGCGCTTCGGCCGGTCCCATCGCCGAGCGGAAGAACTGGTTGATGGTTCCGAGGTTGATCGGCATTGGATATACCTCGCCCTGATGGCTCGTGTACACCTTGTGCTGGTAGTTCGTGAACCGCGTGAATCGTGACACGTAGTCCCAGACGCGTTCGTTGGAGGTGTGGAAGAGGTGGGCACCGTAACGGTGGACCTCGATTCCCGTCTCCGGATCGTTCTCGCTGTAGGCGTTGCCTCCGATGTGGTGGCGGCGGTCGATGACGCCGACGCGCAACCCCAATTCGGTAGCGGCGCGCTCGGCGATAGTGAGGCCGAAAAAGCCCGAGCCGACGACGACGAGATCTACGTTCACAAAGTCTCCTGGGTTGCTGCTGCCAAGCGGGGAGATCCCGTACCTGCGGGCTCAAGATTACCTGACCAACCGCCGGGAACCCTCATACGCGCTCCCCGGCGGAAGCACTTCACCCTAGAGTTGGCTTATGCGCCCCAGAATTCTTTGCCTGTCCTTTTCAGACATTCGCGCCGATGCCAGAGTGCTCCGCCAGCTCGGGGTACTCGCCGAATTCGGCGAGGTAACGACCCTTAGTTACGGTTCAAAACCCGATGCGGCTACCGAACATCTCGAGCTCGATGCGGCTCTGCCTTCCCTGCCGCAGACGCCGCTGGGCGTGTTCCTGCTGGCAGCGCGGGCATTCCGTGCAGTGGAGTTGCGGGCGCCCGCAATCAAAGCCGCCTCACGCCTCGCTTCCGGCCGGACGTTCGACCTAGTCGTCGCCAACGAAGCCCGGGCGCTGCCCCTGGCCCACCAGCTCGCTGCCGGAGCCCCCGTCTGGGGCGATATGCATGAGTGGGCCCCCGAGGAGCGCGCACATGTGCGCTCCTGGAAACTGCTCGTCAAGCCGTACATGAGGCATGTATGCGCCCGCTACCTCCCGATCACCCAAGCGGTCACGGTAGTCAATGACTCCATTGCCCGGCTGTACGAGCAGGAGTTCGGGTGCAGCACCGTGACGGTCCGGAATTCGCGACCGTTCGAGGATCTGCATCCGAGCACACCCGCCGCGGGGACTGTCCGCATCGTACACAGCGGCGCGGCGGTGCCCGGACGCAATCTTGAGGGAATGATCGAGGCCGTGGGAATGCTCGGGCGCGGCTACAGCCTCGATTTCTACCTGGTTCCAGCGCGGGACGGCGGAAAATATCTTCGCGTGCTGGAGTCCCTTGCAGCGGACTTCCCCTGGATGAGATTTCACCCGCCGGTCACCCCGGAAGAGCTTCCACGCGTCCTGAACGACTACGACGTCGGCATCTTCAGCCTGCCGCCGCAGACACGGAATCACGCCCTCATGCTCCCGAACAAATTCTTCGACTTCGTCCAAGCCCGGCTGGCGATCGTTTTCAGTCCCTCTCCGGAGACCTCGCTACTGATTGGCGAACACCAGTTGGGCGCCGTCACGGAAGACTTCTCCGCCGCCTCGCTCGCACAAACCCTGCGCGCGCTGACGCCCGCTGAGATTGCCCGGTTCAAAGCGAACGCCCACGCCGCCGCGCGGACGCTCAGTTCCGATGGTGACGAAGCGAAGGAACGCCTGATCCTCCAGGACTTGCTGGGCCAGCGCTGACCGGGCCCCCGTCGGCATCCCGGTCCCGAAGCCCGCAGGCCGGGCGATAGCATGGAACGCATGCGTATTCTCAGCGTCGTTGGCGCGCGCCCGCAGTTCGTCAAGCTGGCCCCCATCGCCACCGCCATGCGCGGACGAGCCGAGCACCTGATCGTCCATACCGGGCAGCATTACGACGAGTTGATGTCCGATGTCTTCTTTCAAGATCTTGGGATTCCAGCTCCCGACGTCAATCTCGGTGTGGGGTCCGGCCCGCACGGGCGGCAGACCGGCGCCATGCTCGGCGGCCTTGAGGAAGTTCTCGAGCAGACTCGGCCGGACTGGGTCCTCGTCTACGGTGATACCAACTCCACCCTCGCTGCGGCCCTCGCCGCGGTAAAACTGCATATTCCCCTCGCGCACCTCGAGGCGGGACTGCGGTCCTTCAACCGTCGGATGCCCGAAGAGCACAACCGCGTCCTCACCGACCATGCCGCGGATCTACTGCTGGCGCCCACCCAGGTAGCGATGGACCACCTAGCCGCCGAAGGGCTGCTGGAGCGCAGCGTGCTGGTCGGGGACGTTATGACCGATGTGCTCTTCACTACCCGCACACTCCTGGAATCCAGGCACCCTGCCCTTCCGCTGGACATGCATCCGGGCAGCTATTACGTGAGCACCATCCATCGCCCGGACAATACCGACGATCCGCACCGGCTCGCGCAGATTCTCGCTGCGCTGGCACGCCTGGACAAACCGGTCGTGCTGTTGGCGCATCCGCGACTGGTCGACCTCGCTGCGCGGCACGGGCTGAGCCTGGAGGAGGGGGCCATCAAGCTGGCTCCGCCCTTGGCCTACCCGGAACTCATCAATGCGGTGATGCACAGCTCAGGGGTGGTCACGGACTCTGGCGGCCTGCAGAAGGAAGCTTTCCTGCTGCGCGTGCCGTGCACCACTGTGCGCCCCGAAACGGAGTGGGTGGAAACCGTGGAACTGGGCTGGAACGTGCTGGTCCCGGAAGATCCAGGCTCCCTCACCGCGCTGGTCCAGCGCTGTGCGCCGCCAGCAACCGACGCAGCCCCGTACGGCGACGGCCAGGCGGCCCAACGGGTGGTCAGCGCGCTGCTCGAATCGCCGTAAGCACTTCGGCGGCAGCTGCGCGGCCGGTAGTGCCCAGCGAGGCGTTCTCCTCGACCCAACGTGCGCGCTGGGCCCGGTGTGGATCCGGTTCACCCAGATAGCGCAGCAGCGCGTTGGCGACAGCCTTGGGGGAAAACTCGCAGGCGGTGCCCAACCGGTTGTCTTCAACCATCGGCACGCACGCACCTTTCCCGGCGTACACCACGGGAGTGCCGCAGGCGGCGGCGGCATAGATCTTGGTGGGCTTGGCGAAGTCATACCCTTGGTCCGGGACAATACTGACCAGAGACGCGACTGCCCCCCTGATCCAGCGGGCCGCTTCCTCCGGCGGGACCACGCCACCAAAGACCACCCGCTCGGGTGCGAGCTCGCTGGCCATGCGGCGCAGCGCAACCTCGGCCGAACCCTGCCCGAAGAAGTGCAGCCGGACGTCGGGAAACCGGGACAGCACCTCTGGAAGCGCCTGGATGAAAACCTCGGCTCCCTGCCATTCGGACATCGTCCCGGTGTAGACCAGATACCGGTAGCCCGGATCCGCGGCAGGGCCCTCCGGCCGGAAAACTGCGGTGTTAACGCCGTTTCCGACCACCGTCACTTTGCCGGCAGGAATTCCGAACTGACGCGTCTGCTCTGCGACCCCGGCAGAAATGGCGATGACCGCCCGGGCCCGTCGAAGCACCCAGCCCTCGACCACCCGCATCAGGCCCGTCACAATGCGCGGACCACCCATGGCCGCCACCGCATCCGTCCAGATGTCCGCCGCGTAGTAGACGAATCCGCGCCGGCGGATCCAGCAGGAAAGCGCAACAACGACGCCGGTGGTCGGCGGAGGTTCGGCGACCACCAAGTCGCCTGGCGTCACGAGTAGGCGAAAAAACAGCGGAACGTCGAAACTGAGGTACTGCACGTATCCACGCACGTTTCCTCCGGCGTCGCGCAGCACAGGCCACCGCCGTACGGCGGAGGCGCCGTCGTCGTCCGCGGCCCGCGCACCGGCGGCTACGTCGTGCTCCGCACTGTCCTCCGCCGGGGGCCTAGTCGTCAGCACCCGCACGGACGCGCCAGCGTCGCACAGCCCCTGGGCCAGGGCTTCGAGGCGGAACGCTGCCGCACCAACCTCGGGCGGGTAGAGGCGGGTGGCGAGAATTACCCTCGGAGTCACCCAGTAAGCCCTATGGTCCGGTGAGTTCGGGCCGATTCGATGATGGCCTCGGCGACCCGAAGCGTATTCAGTCCTTCGCGCATGGTGACGATATTGTTCGAAACTCCCAGCACAGCATCGCGGAAGGCCTCGTGTTCGGAGCGCAGCGGTTCGCGTTTGGTCAGGGCCAGGCGCGTGATGTTCCCCTCGGATACGCCGCGGAAATTGGAGACGGCCTCCCATTCGGTGGTGAACGTGCCGTTTTCGTAGAAGGTGAGATCCGCGGTGAGGGTATCCGCGACGAACGCTCCCTTCTCGCCGGTGACTACTGTCAGACGCTCCTTCATCGGCGAAAGCCAGTTCACTAGGTGGCTCGTGATGACTCCGTTCTCCAGTTGGCAGGATGCGGAGACCATGTCCTCGTGGGGGCGCCCCGAGCGGGTGGAGGTGCGGGCTGATACCGAGGCAAAATGGGACTGCGCGAGCCACGCCGTGAGGTCAATGTCGTGGGTGCCGAGATCCTTGACGACGCCGACGTCGGCGATCCGGGAGGGGAACGGGCCCTGGCGGCGTGTGGCGATCTGATAGACATCACCCAGGTCGCCTCCTTCAATCCGGGCACGCAGCGACTGCAGGGCAGGGTTAAAGCGCTCAATGTGCCCTACTGCGCCGACCAGTCCGGCCGCCTCGAACGCGTCCACTAGGCTCTGTCCGCCAGCAATGGTCGAGGCAATGGGCTTTTCCACCATCGTATGGATGCCGGCAGCGGCCAGCGCAAGCCCCACCTCCTCATGCAGCCCAGTAGGAACCGCGCACACGGCCAGGTCGATCCCCTGCCCGATGAGCTCCTCGACGGAGCCGCACAATGGCAGGGAACCAGCTACGCCATGTGGGTCTCCGTAGGCGTCGGCGACGGCGACCAGCTCAACGCCATCCAGTTCGCGGATCACCCGTGCGTGGTGGCGCCCCATCATGCCGAGTCCGATCAGTCCAGCACGTAATCCGGCCATGCTCAGGCACCTGCCTTCGCGAGGGCGTTCACAGCGGTCGCGATGCGCTCCAAGTCACCCGGCGAAAGCGATGGGTGGACCGGTAGGGAAAGGACCTCGCGGGCTGCCCGTTCGGTCTGCGGGAGGTCTTCGGTACGGTTGAAGGACGGCAACCGATGGTTCGGGATGGGGTAGTAAACCCCGGATCCAATGTTGTATTCGGTCCGCAGCGCAGCGGCGAAGCTGTCCCTATCCGCACCGACGCGGATCGTGTACTGGTGGTACACGTGGCTGGCGCCCGGTGCAACCGTGGGCGTGTGGACGCCGTCGAGATGCGCATCGAGGAACGCCGCATTGGACTTTCGCTGGGCTGTCCAGCCCATGACTTTGCGCAGCTGAACCCGCCCAATCGCAGCATGCAGGTTGGTCATCCGCGCGTTGAATCCGACCAGTTCATTCTCGTACTGGCGCTCCATGCCCTGGTTGCGCAGCAGGCGCAGCCGCCGTTCGATCTCGGCATCGCCGGTGGAGACCATGCCGCCCTCTCCGGAGGTCATGTTCTTGGTGGGGTACAGGGAGAACATGGCGAAGTCGCCGTAGGTTCCCACCGGCTTCCCATCGAGGCTGGCGCCATGGGCCTGGGCCGCATCCTCGAACAGCTTGATGCCGTGTTCGTCCGCGAGCGCACGGTACGCGGCGATGTC
>DGBL01000213.1:0-1195 GCA_002384315.1 Micrococcaceae bacterium UBA4005
CGATATATCCACCCATACTAAATATCGACATTCATCGATATAGGATGCGGGTTAATGCCCCGTCCAAAAGGAGCACGGTGAGCACTGACTCCCTGTCCGGGCAGCACAACGCAAGAGTGGCATCCCGACTATCCACCCTCGACCGGATGCTTCCGGTATGGATCATCGCGGCGATGGCTGCCGGTCTTCTGCTCGGCCGGTTCGTTCCGGGCATCGCCGTCGTACTGGACTCAGTGACGATCGCCAACGTGTCCCTTCCGATCGCTCTCGGCCTGCTCATCATGATGTATCCGGTGCTGGCGAAAGTCCGCTATGACGAGACCGCCCGCATCGTCGCCGACCGCAAGCTGATGATCTCCTCGCTGCTGCTGAACTGGATTGCCGCTCCAGCCTTCATGTTCGCCCTTGCCTGGATCTTCCTGCCTGACCTCCCTGAATACCGGACCGGGCTGATTATCGTGGGCCTCGCCCGCTGTATTGCCATGGTCATGATCTGGAACGATCTCGCCTGCGGAGACCGTGAGGCTGCCGCGGTGCTAGTGTTCATCAACTCACTGTTCCAGGTGCTCGCTTTCGGTGCACTTGGCTGGTTCTACCTCCACTGGCTGCCTGGAGTGCTGGGCCTTCCCACCACAAGCGCGGAATTCTCGTTCTGGACCATCACCGGGAGCGTCCTCGTATTCTTGGGCGTGCCTCTTGTCGCCGGGTTCCTGACCCGCACTCTTGGCGAACGGGCCCGCGGCCGCGCATGGTATGAGCAACAAGTGCTGCCGAAGATCGGACCCTGGGCGCTTTACGGGCTGCTGTTCACCATCGTGGTGCTGTTTGCCCTTCAGGGAGAAAAAGTCATCTCCAACCCGCTGGATGTCGCACGGATCGCCGCGCCGCTCCTGGTCTACTTCCTGGTGGTATTCGGCGCCGGGATCCTGCTCGGGCGCGGCCTGGGCCTGGGCTATCCGCGCTCGGCGACGCTGGCGTTCACCGCCGCCGGAAACAATTTCGAACTCGCCATTGCGGTGGCGATCGCGACGTTCGGGGTCACTTCCGGACAGGCGCTGGCAGGTGTCGTCGGACCGCTCATCGAGGTTCCGGTCCTCGTGGCGTTGGTCTACGCTGCCCTATGGGCGCGCCCGCGGCTCTTTCCTCCGCTGCAGACCACACCTGGCCACATCCCCGACAACATAGTTCCCGACGA
>DGBL01000213.1:1203-8184 GCA_002384315.1 Micrococcaceae bacterium UBA4005
TGTCCCAGGGGCGCATCGAGGTGCGCTCGGCCGGTTCGCAGCCTGCCAGCCAGGTCAATCCTTCCGCGGTGGAAGCCATGGCCGAGGAGGGGATCGATATGTCGGCCGAGATCCCCAAAGTCCTCACCGAGGACGCCGTCCAGGAGTCCGACGTCGTTATCACAATGGGCTGCGGCGACGCCTGCCCCTACTTTCCAGGCAAACGTTACGAAGACTGGGTGCTGGAGGATCCGGCCGGCAAGGGCGTGGAATCTGTGCGCCCGATCCGGGACGACATCAAGGCCCGGATTCAGACTTTGATCGCCGAACTTCTCCCTCCGACAGACTAGGACCAATCATGGCCGCACGAGCGCACAGCACCCTGCCCGTCGTCGTCATCGGCGCCGGGCCCATCGGACTCGCCGCGGCGGCACACCTGCTGGAGCGCGGGCTGCAACCCCTTATCCTCGAAGCGGGGCCGACGGCGGCGGCCGACGTCCGGCAATGGGGTCACATCCGTCTCTTCTCGCCTTGGCAATACAATATTGACCACGCGGCGCGGCGCCTGCTGGAGCCGACCGGGTGGTCCGGACCGCGGCCCCAGGCATTGCCCTTCGGCCGCGAACTGGTGGAGAACTATCTCGACCCGCTGGCAGCCGTGCCTGCCATTGCCCAGGCGCTACGGACCAATAGCCGGGTCACTGCGGTCAGCAGGGTTGGCCTGGATAAGACCCGCACGGCCGCACGGCACGAAGCGCCGTTCCTCGTCCGGGTGGACGACCCTGCGGGAGCCCGGGACGTCCATGCGAGCGCCGTAATTGACGCCTCGGGAACCTGGCAGCACCCCAACCCGCTGGGGCAGTCCGGGCTGCCCGCCACAGGAGAAGCCGGGGCTCAGGCTTTTATCACCGGCCCGCTGCCGGATGTGGCCGGTGCCGAGCGTGAACGATTCGCTGGCAAACGAGTTCTTGTCGTGGGTGCCGGCCACTCTGCGGCGAACACCTTGCTGGCATTGGGCCGGGTTGCCAAGGCAGAGCCTGGCACGCACATCCGCTGGGCGGTCCGCGGACCCGGCGCCGCTGGCCGACTGTACGGCGGCGGCGACCTCGACGGCCTTCCGGCACGCGGAGCCCTCGGCGAACAACTCCGCATGCTCGTGGAGGAGGGCACGGTGGAACTGCTCAGCTCTTTTATGATCACGCGGCTCAGGGCGGGAGCCTCGCTGACCGTTGAGGCGCACACCATGGCGGGACCACGATCACTGGACGTGGACGTCCTGGTACCGTCGACGGGTTTTCGCCCCGGATTGGAGATGCTGCGCGAACTGCGGCTAGAACTGGACCCGGCCGTCGAAGCACCGCGCGCACTCGGCCCGCTCATCGATCCGGAATTCCACAGTTGCGGAACGGTCCCAGCCCACGGGGCTGAGGTGCTGGCGCATCCGGAACGGGATTTCTACCTCGCGGGCTCGAAAAGCTACGGGCGCGCTCCGACGTTTCTGCTCGCAACGGGCTACGAACAAGTGCGTTCGATTGCAGCCGCACTCGCCGGGGACCATGTTGACGCCGCCAATCTCCAGCTCTCCCTGCCCGCAACCGGGGTCTGCAGCGCCACCGCCTGAGGACGGCGTTCGCGGCCGTCGGCGCGTCGGCTACCTCCAGTGCGCGAGAGTCCGCAGGCGCGTCAGGAGCGCCCGGGACTGTTCGGGCCCATAGGGAATGATGGGAATGGCCTTTGTCATATCGGTCGAGGCCTCGTCCATCGCCATCTTCGTGACCCGGGTGGCCGTGCGCATCTTGTTGAGTTGCATGAGGACAAAATCCACGCTGACCGGTTTGCCGTGTCCCGGCACGAAAACATCATAGAGGTCATCCAGCGCCGCAACTTTCCCGAGGGTGCGGATCCACTCGGCTGGGAACGAGTCTTCAAACGCTGGATCCGCTCCTTCCTCCACCAAGTCCCCGGTGAAGAGCACGTTCCCGGCGCCCACCAACAGATCATGGTCCGTATGTCCTGAACCCAGATGGAACAAGGTGACGGATAGACCGCCCAGGTCCAGATCCACGGGCTTGCCCTCGACCATCCTGGTGGGAGCGAGAATGTCGGTGTGTTCGCCGTCGTTCGCTGCCATCTCCGGCTCCACGGTGGCGACCAGTTCGCGCTGCTCCTCACCTCGTTCCACGCTCAGTTCAGCGCCCCTGGCGGTAGACCAGAAATCCTCCACCCCCTGGCTGGCAAAGTAGCTGTTACCAAAGTAATGATCGCCGTGAGCGTGCGTATTGACCACGCACAGCGGCAGATCCGTGACCTGCCGCACTGCGTCGTGGATTTCGCGTGCCTGCCTCGGCCCGGCTCCGGTATCGATCACCAGGGCCCGTTCGGAACCGATCACCAAACCTGTGTTCGTCCCGAACCCGGCTGTGGCCAGTACTCGTACGCCGTCACCGACGTCTTGCCAGCGGCCGCTCTGCTCCGGAGTCTCGACAGACATCATTTCCTCTCGGTTGCCAGCTCTGGCCTACAGTCTAGGACCTCATGTACGCAGGGTTACACACCCTGGCTCCACTCCCGGTGGGGAGGGAACGGCCCGGCGCCGGCGAGTCCGGAGCGCGGCTCGGTGTCGACCCGGGCGCTGATCCACTGCCCGGCGGCGATGGCCGCGGGGATGTCAATCCCTGGGTCGAATCCACCGCGGGCAAGCATCCAGGCGAGATCCTCTGTGGAGCTGTTGCCAGCTGCCCCCGGAGCGAACGGGCATCCGCCTAGCCCGCCGACGCTGCTGTCGAAGATATCTACCCCCGCGTTGAACGCAGCGTAGGCATTGGCCAGTGCTGTATGCCGGGTTTCGTGGAGGTGCGCCCGCAAAGGACGGTCCGTGAGCGCACGCAGCTGCGTAAATACCTCGTGCACCTGCCACGGAACAGCGCAACCGATGGTGTCCGCCAGTGCTATTTCCGCCGGATTGGCGCGTTCCAGCGCGGCGCTGACCGCTTCCAGCGTCTGCTGCGCCGGAACATCCCCTTGGTAGGGGCAGCCGAAGGCGACGGCAGCAGTGACGCTCAAGGGGATGGAAGCCTGGGCCGCAATGGCCGCAACCTCATCCAGGGCGTCGAGAGCAGCAGCGACGGTCGTGTTCTGGTTTGCGGTGGCAAATGCGTCCGTCACGGGTAGGACATAGTTCATTTCATCCGACCCCGCGTCCACGGCTCGCAGAGCGCCTCTGGCATTGAGCACCAGACCGATATAGCTCACCCCGTTTCCCCGCGGCACCCCTGCCATCACGGCATCGGCGTCGGCCATCTGCGGAACTTTTCGAGGATTGACGAAACTAACGGCTTCGATGCGGCGGGCACCCATCCCGATCAGGCGATCGATGAGGCGGAGTTTGTCCACCGTACTCACATGCACCTTTTCGTTCTGGAGCCCATCGCGAGGACTGACCTCCACTATCGAAACGGCTCTGGTCGGTGCTGATTCAGCCATCAGATCACTCCTTCCCGCCGGGCATTTTCGAGATCCTCATCGTTCATCCCCAGGAGCCCAGCATAGATTTCCGTATTGTGGGAGCCAGCCTCGAGCGGGCCGTTCCAACGAATGCTTCCTGCCGTCCGCGTCAGCTTCGGCACGATTCCCGGCTGTGTCACCGAACCCAGCTCGTCATCATCGATCTCTAGGAACATTCCGCGAGCCTTCAGCTGTGGATCCTCGAAGACATCTTCCAGGGTCGCAACAGTGCTATTGGGCACAGCGTTCCTGTCGAGTATGGCGATTAGGTCTTCTGTCCTGTGCCCGGCGGCCCACCGCGCGATCAGTCCCTCGAGCTCATCCTGGTTGCTGCCGCGTGCAGTATGGGTGTGATAGCGCGCATCCTGTGCAAGGTCGGGCTGACCCATGGCCTGCGCCAGCCGTTCGAAGACAGAGTCCTGGTTTGCGGCAATCACGATCCATTTCCCGTCCAGCGAGCGGAAGATATTGGAGGGAGCAATTCCTTTGAGTCCCGAGCCACTGGGGCCGGGCACGATTCCAGCCGCGCCGAAGTCGGGGACGGCGCTTTCCAACAGTGAATAGCAGGATTCCACGAGGGATACATCCACCACCTGGCCCGTGCCCCCGCGGGCGTCTCGCCAATAGAGTGCCAACAGAATTCCCTGCACCGCGTAGAGGGAGCCGAGGCTATCACCGAGGGAAATTCCCGTTCGCGGGGGCGGCTGGTCCGGATATCCGTTGAGGTGCCGCAACCCGCTCCGGGCTTCGGCGACGGATGCGTATCCGGGTTTGCCCGCGTCCGGACCTGTCTGCCCATACCCGGAGACCCGCGCGATGATCAGCCCTGGGTTGATCTTCCACAAGCCCTCCGGCCCCAGCCCGAGTTTCTCCATGGTGCCGGGACGGAAATTCTCAACAATGACGTCGGTCTCACGGCACAATGCGCGGAATATCTCTTTGCCGCGGGGGGCTTTCAGGTNNGCCCTGCCCCAGGTGCGCATGGGGTCCGGGCGGCCAGGAGCCTCGATTTTGATCACCTCCGCACCAAAATCGGCCAGTTGGCGGCCAGCGAAGGGACCGGCAATCAACGAGCCCAATTCCATCACCCGAAGTCCGGCCATGGGCCCCGGCTGCTCCGCCTCCGGCAGCCCGGGCGCGCTCGGAGCCGGACCGGACGCCTGTTCGTCGGGCGCATCACGGTTCGGCACGTGGGCGCCACTTTGGAGCTTCATCAATCGGACCCTTCCTCGTCAGGCGGTGATCGCCAGAGCTCCCAGGATGGAACTCGCCAGCCAATACTCTGATAGTCGCACGTTCGATCCATAATGTGAACTAAAAATCACAATGCGGATATTCCTTCTGGGGGGATGCTTCCTCCGATAAGCCGCGTGGCTTCCTCCGCGGCGGCCAGGAGCGGTTCGATCCACGAGGCACAGACATCGTAAGGCATCCGGTAAGTCGGGCCCATGACAGTAAGTGCCCCATAGAGTTCTGCCTGCGGTCCGAAGATCGGTGCGGAAAGGCCACTCGCTCCCGAAACCCGTTCGCCGGTGGTGATTGAGAAACCGTCGGTCCGCGTTCTGGCCACCTCCGCGACCAAGCTCTCGGCATCCGTAATTGTCTGGTCAGTAAACGAACGCAGTCCGGCCTGGTAGACCCGCTCGGCCAACTCCGGATTCCAGCCAAGCAGGACGCGGCCAGCGGAGCCCACATGGAGCGGCATGATACTTCCCACCTCCACTGCCCGGCGGAGCATGCGCCGGGTCTCGGCAATCGCGACGCACACCCGGTTGCCCTGGGACTCGCGGAAGATGCACGCTGTCTCGCCCAGTTCATCGCGCAGCCGACGCAAGACCGGAGCCAACAGCTCAAGATAATCGAGCCCTTGCCGGGCAGGTGCTGCCCAGTGCGCCATCCTGACCCCGATCCGGAAGCGGTCATCACGGCGGTCCAGCACGCCCTCCTGAACCATGTTCGTCACCAGACGCTGCACCGTAGAGTGGGGCATCGCCGTTGCTCTTCGGATCTCGGCAAGCGTCAACTCAGGACGGATCAACGAAAACGATTCGAGGATGAGCACTATTTTCCGCAACACAAGAAGCGGTGCTGCCGAACTCTCCGATGAACTCATGCTCTGATTCTAAGAGAGAGGGCGCCCACTACCGCGCAGGCGCCGTGTCGAGGGGACGTAGGGTGGAAGCCATGATGTGTGCGCAAGCGCGGCGGACTGCCGCCAACAGATTCCAGGTCCGCGGATGACCGATCCCCCCACTGCACGGAAGGGTTCCTCCGCGTCCCGCCCTGGAGCATCCGCCACCACGGTGGCCACGCTCACGACGGTAGTGGCTGTCCTGCCGGTATTCCTGATCGGCGGACTGGCCGTCCAGCTTGGAGCGGACCTGCACATGACGCCGGCGTCCCTAGGGATCGTTGTCGCGGTTTTCTGGGCAGTGTCCTCGCTGTTGTCTCCCCCTGCCGGGGCCATCGCCGGCAGCCTGGGAACCCGGCGCGGCATGGTCCTGGCGGTTTCGCTCGGCTTCATCGCCCTGCTGGGCATAACGGTCGGGACTCCCAGCTGGGGCTGGCTTGCGCTCTGGCTCGCCGTGGCTGGATCGGCAAACGCACTGAGCCACCCAGTGTCGAACTCGCTGATCGTCAGCCAGGTTTCTATCCGTAACCGGGCGTTTGCCTTCGGCTTGAAACAGGCGGCCATCCCGGTGTCGACTCTCGTTGCTGGCTTGTCAGTTCCGCTACTGGCCCTCACTGTGGGATGGCGGTGGACTTTCGCGCTTACAGCCCTCCTGGCGCTGCTGCTGATTCCTGCACTCGTACGGGTGGTCCCCCGCCGGCCCCCGCGACCTCGAGGGACAGCGCGCCCGCGGGACGCCGGAAAGGTGCCGCGGGAGCTACGGCCCTTCCTGATCGCCACGGCAACCGCCAGCGGCCTCGGTTCTGCCCAGGCCAACGTCGTGGGCGCGTTCACTGTATCCTCCGCCGTCGCGGCCGGCTTCGGCACCGGGGAAGCCGGACTGCTTCTGGGTGTGGCCAGCGTGGCTGGGATCCTCGCCCGGCCGCTTGTCGGCATCGCTGCCGACCGTGGAATCGGCGGGTCCATGGCTACTGTCGCCATCATGATGGGCGCCGGGTTTATGGGCCTGATCGGTATGGCCTCGGGTCATAAGGCGGCCTTCGCCGTCGGAGCCATTCTGGCTTTCGGTTTTGGCTGGGGCTGGAATGGGCTGATCCACTACGTGGTCTCGCACCGGGCACACCCTTTCACGGCGAGGGCTACCGGCATCACCCAGAGCGGAACCTACCTGGGCGGAACGCTCGGGCCGCTCATCTTTGGCTTCATTTTCACGCACTACGGCCCGGGCATCGGATGGTCGCTGGCTGCGGCAGTGTCCGCCCTAGGCATCAGCGCCGCGCTGGTCGCGTTCCGGCTGGAGAAATTACTCGACCCCCCGCTGCCGGAAAGCTAACGCTGCACACCCCAAAAATCGTGTATTGTTTTAA
>DGBL01000197.1 GCA_002384315.1 Micrococcaceae bacterium UBA4005
GAAGCGCAAGGCGCCCGGCTTCGCGTTATTGGGAATCCCCGGTGACGAACGCGACGTCGTCCTTGAACTGAAATCCATTGCGGATATCGCCTTGGTCGGTTTCCCCTCTGCCGGCAAATCGAGCCTGATCGCTGCGATGTCCGCCGCGCGGCCGAAAATTGCCGACTATCCCTTCACCACCCTGATTCCCAACCTTGGCGTGGTGGAAGCCGGGTCCACCCGGTTCACTATCGCTGACGTCCCTGGACTCATCGAAGGCGCCAGCGAAGGCAAAGGGCTCGGACACCACTTCCTGCGCCATGTGGAACGGTGCGCCGCCCTGGTGCACGTGTTGGACTGCGCCGCCCTCGAAGCTGACCGCGACCCGCTGTCCGATCTTGCCGTCATCGAGGCGGAGCTGGAGAAGTATGCGGTGGACATGAGCTTCGCCGGACCGGACGGGGACGTTGTGCCCCTGAACCAACGGCCGCGGCTAATCGCGCTGAATAAGGTGGATGTTCCCGACGGCAAGGACATGGCCGGTTTTGTCCGCCCGGAGCTCGAGGCGCGCGGATACCGGGTTTTCGAGATCTCCGCCTCCAGCCATGAAGGACTCCGCCAGCTCGGCTTCGCCATGGCGGAAATCGTCCAGGCGGCCCGGGACAAGGTCAAGGCGGCTCCGCCACGCGTGGAGACGCCGGTGCTGCGCCCGCGCGGGGTCAACGCTGCGTCCTTCCGCATCCGGCCCGAGGAAAAAGACCTCCTGCCGCTGTACCGGGTATTGGGGGCCAAGCCGGAGCGTTGGGTGAAACAGACTGATTTCACCAACGACGAAGCGGTTGGATATTTGGCTGACCGGTTGGCTAAATTGGGCGTGGAGGAGCAGCTGTTCAAAGCTGGTGCGAAGCCAGGGGACACCGTCGTCATCGGCGAGGGCGACGGCGTCGTCTTCGACTGGGAGCCGACTATGATGGGCGGGGCTGAGTTGCTGGCCTCACCGCGTGGTACCGATATCCGTCTGGCTGAGTACATCCGTCCGACCAGGGAACAAAAACGCGAGGAATACCAGGAACGTAAGGACGCCAAGGCGGCCGCCCGGCTTGAGCTTGAGACCGAGCGCAAGGCCGGTATCTGGACTGAGTCGGTGAACAGCAAGCAGAGCAAGGCCGCGCCCACGCAGAAACCGGACGCAGCAGAGGACCAAGACTAAAGGAACACATTGAGCGTCACACGCCCTATGAAGAACCGCTCGGGACTGGCCAAAGCTGAACGCATAGTTGTCAAGGTGGGATCGTCGTCACTCACCTCCGTTTCCGGAGGGATCTCCGAGGAGGCGCTGATTGGCCTCTCCAACGTCCTGGCCGAGCGCCGGAACAGCGGCACTGAAGTCATCCTCGTATCCTCCGGAGCGATTGCCGCCGGCATCGCGCCGCTCGGGCTGGACCGCCGGCCCACCCAACTGTCCTCGCAGCAGGCCGCAGCGAGCGTAGGCCAGGGGCTGCTGATGGCCCGGTATACGCACGCCTTCGGGGCGCACGGGGTGACCGTGAGCCAGGTGCTGCTGACCTTGGATGACCTCATGCGACGTTCGCATTACGCGAATGCACACCGGGCCATGGAGCGGCTGCTGAACTTCGGCGTCGTGCCGATCGTGAACGAAAATGACACTGTGGCCAGCCACGAAATCCGTTTCGGCGACAACGACCGCCTGGCCGCCCTCGTGGCCCACCTGGTGAAGGCAGACGCACTGATCCTGCTCTCCGACGTTGATTCGCTTTATGACGGCCCGCCGAAGGAAGGCGCCAAGCGCATCCCCGAGGTTAACTCGGCCGCCGACCTGGAGGGTGTGAATATCGGACGCGTGGGCAAGGCAGGGGTCGGCACCGGCGGTATGGTGACCAAGGTTGAAGCGGCCACCATCGCAGCCAGCTCCGGCATCCCGGCCCTGGTGACCTCCACCGACAACGCCGCCCGGGCGCTGGCGGGGGAGGACGTCGGCACGTGGTTCGGAACCAAGGGGCGGCGCCAGCCGATCCGGCTCCTCTGGCTGGCGCACCTGGCGCGTATCCAGGGAACCATCACCCTCGACGACGGCGCGGTGAAAGCCGTGCAGGAACGACGCCGGTCGCTGCTGCCTGCTGGAATCGTCTCCGTCCGCGGAGACTTCGAAGCGGGCGATCCGGTGGAAATGGTCAACCGGCAGGGACTGCCTGTAGCCCGCGGACTGGTGAACTACAGTTCCTTCGAGCTACCCCGCATGCTCGGGCGGACCACGCGTGAACTGTCCCGTGAACTCGGGCGCGAATACGAGCGTTCCGTGGTCCACGTCAATGATCTGGTAGTCCTGTAGGGCAGCAGCACCGCATTACCTGTGGGTCGGCCCCGCTCATTGGGGCTCCACAGCCCATCTCGATAGACTGGAGCGATGACTGACGTGACCACACTGCAGACAGACCCAACATCCCCTAATCCNNTCCCGCCAGCTCGCCAGCGCGAACAGGGCGCGCAAGGATGCCGCGTTAAAGGCCATTGCCGCCGCCTTGCTGGCGCACCAGGATGCGATCCTGGACGCCAACCGGAAGGATCTGGAAGATGGCCGGGCGAAGGGAACAGCCGCCGGATTGCTGGATCGCCTGAGCCTGAGCGCTGAGCGCATCAGCGGACTGGCGCAGGCGTTGGAGGAACTCGCTGGCTTGCCCGATCCCGTCGGGTCGGTTGTGCGCGGGCAGACTCTGCCCAACGGCATCCGGCTTCGCCAGATCCGCGTTCCGCTCGGGGTCGTCGCGGCGATCTACGAGGCACGGCCGAACGTGAGTGTGGATATCGCCGGAATCGCACTGAAGAGCGGGAACGCTGTAATCCTGCGGGGCGGAAGCGCCGCAGCACACACCAACGCGGCGCTCGTGGACATTATCCGCGAATCGTTGGAAGCCTCCGGGTTCCCCGCCGACGCTGTGCTCTCCATCGACGAGTATGGCCGCGAAGGCGCCAACGCGCTCATGAAGGCCCGCGGCAAGGTGGACGTTCTCATACCGCGCGGCGGGCGTGACCTTATTCAGACTGTCGTAACCCATTCGGCGGTTCCGGTCATTGAGACGGGGGAGGGAAATGTGCACATTTTCCTCGATGAGAGTGCCGGGGAATCCATGGCGGTCAACATCCTNNGCTGCCCCGGCAGTGCTCACCGCACTGGCCGCAGCCGGGGTTCGTCTGCACGTCGACCCGCGGGTCCGGGCCGTCTTGCCTCCGGGGGTCCACGCCGAGACAGCGACCGATGAGGACTGGGGCCGGGAGTACATGGACCTGGACATCGCCGTGGCGATGGTCGATTCGGTGGACGATGCGCTGGCCCACATCCGGCGATGGAGCTCCGGGCACACCGAGGCGATCATCACCAACGACCTTGGCAACTCCGAACGGTTCGTCGCTGGAGTGGACTCTGCAGCCGTGATCGTGAATGCTTCCACGCGGTTCACCGACGGCGGGGAACTTGGACTCGGTGCCGAGGTGGGTATCTCGACGCAAAAGATGCACGCCCGCGGGCCGATGGGACTGGCGGAACTCACGACGACCAAATGGATCATCCAGGGCGAAGGCCAGATCCGCAGCTAAACGCATGGTGCGCTGCGGGGAATACTACAGCGCGTAACATGGTAGGGAACATTACCTGGGGCCGGTGCCTGCGCGCCGGCTGCCTCACATCTTCGAGGAGATACAAGACTATGCTGCATTTCGTTGAAGCCGCGGCCCTGCTGAGCGAGACCGTGGAGCGACACAGCGAGCTGCCTATGCCGGCAATCGCCTATGGAGCGACCATTATGGGAATCCTGTTGCTGCTCATGCTGATCACCGTGTCCTTTTCCAACCTGGGCAACCGCCACGAAGCCGTTGAGGAACACATTGACCCGCACCGGCAGCACCCCAACAACCACGACCACAGCACAACCACCCAGCACTAGATCGATTGGGCGGGACTGCGGGCGTGGATGATCGGCGGGTAGTCGGGCAGCAACGTCAACTGCGCAGCGATGGCAGCCCGTGGCGGCTGGGAGTCATGGGTGGAACCTTTGATCCGATCCACCACGGCCACCTGGTCGCGGCCAGCGAGGTAGCCGCCGTTTTTGATTTGGATGAAGTGGTCTTTGTTCCCACCGGGCAGCCCTGGCAGAAGGCTGGTGGGGATGTCAGCCCCGCCGAGCACCGCTACCTGATGACGGTCATTGCGACGGCCTCAAACCCGAGCTTTACCGTCAGCCGTGTGGATATCGACCGTCCCGGCCCAACGTTCACCATCGATACATTGCGCGACCTGAAGAAGGAGCGTCCGGCGGCAAAGCTGTTCTTCATTACCGGGGCGGACGCAATGGCCCAAATCTTGACCTGGAAGAATTCTGACGAGCTGTGGTCCCTGGCTCATTTTGTGGGGGTCACCCGGCCGGGGCATGTGCTGGATGCTGGTGGCAGGGAAGTGAGCCTGTTGGAAGTTCCGGCCATGGCAATCTCCTCCACTGATTGCCGCCAGCGCGTCGCAGCGGGTAACCCGGTGTGGTACCTGGTCCCGGACGGGGTGGTGCAATACATTGCCAAGCACGGGTTGTATCCGATGGGAGCTCCAGACCGGCCTGGAACTCCGGGTCGCAGCGGAAACCAGCAGGTGCCGGGTAAGTCGACGTTAGTACACGATGAGACAACTGGATGAGTAGGCGATGAGCGAGGCAGAGGATCGGTCCCGGGGCGTTTCCCCGGGCACAAGCCCTCGAAAGAGCCGCCGGGCGGCCGATGTGCCGGTCGACAATGCGGCGCCGAGGGAGCGCGTGTCGCAGGCACGCGCCCGAAACCGCGAAGCGTTGCGTACCTACCGGGCGTTGGCGGACCCGCAAGCTGATGCCGCGTCGCCCGCCGCCGACCCGACACCGACGCGGCGCCAACTGAGGATTCAGCAGCAGGCTGGCACTGAACCTGCTGCCGTTAAACCCGAACCGGTTGAACCCGAACNNGCCCCTGACGACGGCGCGGTGACCGGCGAGCAGCTGGTTGAGGACATTAGTGCACGGGAGGACGCCGGGCAGCTCAGCGTCGAGGACGCCTTGGCTGCGCGCAACGCGATCGTGGGCGAAGCCCTTGAACAGGTCGCGCAGATGGAGGAGTCTAGGGACAAGGATCCGTTCTCGGTCGATCTGGAAATCCTGGCCCAGCAGAAGGCGTTGGCCGAACGGGCTGCGGTGCTCAACACGCGCGCCCAGAAAATCCAGCAACTCTCGGCGGAGAACGAACAGCGCCGGCCCCAGGCCAATGACCCGACGACGGCGCACAACCTCTCGATCGTCTCGCCAGCGGCCTTTGTCCAAGTGCCCGGCACCGACAGGAATTCGTCCAAGGCGCCCTCGACGTCGCACATTCCCGTGGTCACCCCGGAGATGCTGCGGGACAGGCCCACCACCCCGCCGCCGGTGCTGGCTGTCCCCGATACCGCCCCTCCAGCGCCAATCTCCACTCCCAGCGCGCCGGCGGCGTCCGCGGAGCCGGTCTGGGCGACACCTGCTCCGGCGATTGTTTCCTCGAAACGCCGCGACGCCCTCAGGCGGGACCCGGTGGCCACGGACACGGGTGGGCGTTCCTTTGTGCTCGCCCAGGCTGAGGCACTGGCGCGCGAGGGAAGTACCGTGCGCGAGGACCGGGTGCAGCCGGTCCAGGCGGGAAGTGCCTACGGGCTGGACCCGCTGGACGCCATGACGGCGGGCCTGGGACGCGTCCAGCGCATGCGCTACATGCAGTATTCGGTTCTCGGACTGGGTGCGATCGCATTCATCTCCGGAGTAATAATGATTGTCAGCGGCCTCGGTGGCTGACCACACACAAGGAGATCAGTGAGCGCTAACGAATCGTCCGTAGGGATTGCCCGCACTGCGGCGCACGCCGCCGCGGACAAACTGGCCAAGGATATTGTTGCCCTCGATGTGAGCGAGCGGCTGGCCATCACGGACATCTTCCTCATCGCCTCGGCGGATAGCGAGCGTCAGGTCAATGCGATCGTCGACGGTATCGAGGAGGAACTGTCCAAGCAGGGGCTCAAGCCCGTCCGCCGGGAGGGCCGCAGCGAGGGCCGTTGGGTGCTGTTGGACTACGCCGGGATTGTGGTGCACGTCCAGCATGAGGAAGACCGCATCTTCTACGCCCTTGACCGGCTGTGGAAGGACTGCCCGATGCTCGAACTGGGTTTGGGTGCTGAAGCGGCAGGAACGCGCCGGGACGACGCGCCTGACGACGACGCCGACTCCGCAGGCCAGCCCGCGGAGTGAGGCACGACGTCCATCAGGCCCCGGCAGGGCGCCGGCTGATCTTCTGGCGGCACGGGCGTACCGCGTGGAATGAGCGCGGTCTCTTCCAGGGTCAGCAGGACATCGAGCTGGACCCGGTGGGCCGCCGTCAGGCCAGCCGGGCGGCGGCTACCCTGCTGCAGCGGGTGCCCTCCCGGATTGTGTCCTCCGATCTCAGCCGCGCCGCCAGCACGGCGCGGGAGTTG
Organism: Micrococcaceae bacterium UBA4005; assembly: GCA_002384315.1. Classification (GTDB taxonomy): domain Bacteria; phylum Actinomycetota; class Actinomycetes; order Actinomycetales; family Micrococcaceae; genus Arthrobacter_D. The sequence goes on from DGBL01000197.1 coordinate 6,503, forward strand.
GGACGCCGTGCCGGGATCGACATCCGGTTGGATAAGCGGCTGCGGGAAACCGCAGCCGGGCGGTGGGAAGGATTGGGCTTCGCGGAGATCGCCGAACAGTTCCCCGCCGAGAACGCGGCCTGGCGCTCGGGCGATCCGCTGGTTCGCGCGGGCGGGGCGGAAAATCGGGAGGAAGTCGGCGCGCGGGTGCTCGCGAGCGCACTGGAGGAGTTACGCACGCTGGCTCCGGGGCAGACGCTAGTCCTGGTCAGCCACGGTGGGGCCATCCGCGCCGGGGTCGCCGCCTTGATGGGNNGTGGGCGACGGCGCCACCCCCGGTTCTTGGCAGTTGCAGGAGCACAATGTGGGCCTTGGATCCTTCACCGCGGAACCGCTGGAGGGATAGCGGGTCGCAGGGCGGCGGCGATTTTGCCGCCCGTGAAAAATTGTCTACACTAAACAAGTTGCTCCGGCGGAAATTCGCCGCTGTCAGCGAGGTTTGGGGCTGTGGCGCAGCTGGTAGCGCACCTGCATGGCATGC
>DGBL01000216.1 GCA_002384315.1 Micrococcaceae bacterium UBA4005
GGGAAGCTGTTCAGAAAATCTTCGTCGAGGATGCGCATGAACCCCGAGGAGACAACGTAGTCCGGAGCGTAGGAGACGACCTTCGCCGTCAGCGCAGCATTCCAGTCGCGGCGGTCCCGATAATCAGCGAAGTCAATGTGGAAGGTATCGATCCCTGCCGCCGCGGCGCGTTCCACCCCGTAAGTTCCTGGGCGATCCGCACCCACGGCGGAAATCTCGATATCGAGGCTTCCCTCGGCGACGGCGTCGATGACCGCCTGGAGATTGGATCCGGTTCCTGAGACCAGGACAACAATGCGCATGGGTCAACCATAGGCGTGCGACTCGCCTAGGGTTAAAACCATGGAAAATGATGGGCCTTCCCCCCGCTCCCTCCAGCAACGGGAGCGCGAGCCCGCTGCGCCGAGGGCGCTCTACTGGTTCGCGGCGCTACTGCTGTCATCGATGCTTTCCAGCAGGCTGCACCTGCCGTGGAAACTGCTGGCGGTAGTGTTCGGGATGGCTGCATTGGTCCTTGGAGCCGTGGCGTTAGTGGAGGCCCTGCGCCAGCACCAGCCATCCCTGGTGAAAGCTGGCCTGGCCCTGGGCCTCGCGGCGGCGCTACTACTGACCTTTGGCAACGGAATCGCGGTCTTGTTATGGCCGGCTACCGCCGAATTTGAACGGTGCACATCCACCGCCCTGACGATCAGCGCTATGGAAGCCTGCGACGACGGGCTGCGCAATCTGCGCGGGCTCCTGCCGTGACGCTAGCAACAATCCAGGACGCTCCGGCGGGTCAGCGTTGAGCCGCCGGGGAGTTGTCCTCAGCGGCGCGGCTCGCGTTCCAGCAACGGGCCAGCAAGATAACCGATGACCGATCCCAGGGCAGTTCCCACCCCTAGCCAGAGCATCACAGCCCAGGGATTCGGGCCGAGCTCGGTGAACCGTCCCAACCCGAGCGAAGCCCGCGAAAGCCAGGCGAGCACTCCCGATCCCGCCGCGGCGGTGACGCCCACCAGTAACCCCATGCTCAGCGTCGACGCCGTGCCGGATAACCACCGACGGTGCAGCGTAATCTCCAGCCATTCGTCGAAATGATTTTCCCCTTCGCGGAAAAACCACCATCCGGCGAGAATGCCGGCGACGAGCGGGACGGCCAGAGCCGCGTAACCATATTCCAGGGCCCCGGCCGGTATCGCTCCCAGGACGGGAATAGCCGGAAGCGGACCTAGCGTGCTGCCCCACGGGCTGACCGAGCTGTCCACGCCAAGAGCGAAGCCCGAACCTGAGGCCCAGGCCATGGTCCAGATGATCAGGTTTGGCATGAAACCGAGCTGGGAGAGGGTGAGTACCGTCGCCCCCACGATTCCGGCGTCGAGCCGTTCGTAGATCGCGGCGATCTGCGCCCACTGCAACCCGACTGCGGTGGCGAACAGCGCCGCGGAGAGACCTAGGGATACCAACAGCGCCAGGAACCCGGACCGCAGCACCGACCAGAGATACGATCCCGCCCAGCGCCAATGTTGGCTGGTGCGGGCAATCCAGCCAGCACGGTCGACACCGATCAACCGGCTCCAAGCTCCGGCCTCCCGGTATGCTCCCGTGACTAATCCGGCACCCGCAGCGATCAGCGGGATCAGGGTCCCGGCGCCGAGGGGCACCGTGGCATCGACATTGCTCGAAAATGAGGCGATCAGCAGCGACGTGGCGGCGTAAGCGCCCAAGGCGCCGAGAATGGCCTGCCACAACTGGTCCGTGTAGGAGGCCCGCGCCAGCCGTCGTCCAGCCCGCCAGGCGAGGGCGAAGGGAAGAAGTGTTAGGGCCAGAGGTACCACGTGCAGCACGCCCGTCGAGGCGCTCGTCCCTCCAACGCCGGCGGGGAAGGACAACTGTAGCGGGACTCCGTGCATCACCATCCACGCCTGCCCCGCAAGCTGGCCGGCCGACTGCATTCCCTTGCCGGAAAACCCACCCGTGACCCACACACCAGCTATCGGCAGCACAACCAGCGCCACGGAAATCAAGGCAGCCTGGCCAAGCTCGAACACCCCCTGCAACCAGAGCGGCATTGGTAATGCCCGGAGGGAGCGGAGGGGAAGTTTCATCCATCCCATGGTGCCACCGTCAAAGCCCGCTAGCGCTCAGCGACTCGGTGCATTCCGTCACGTCAGCAGGTCCAACACGCCCTTGGTCGTAGCCATCGCCGCGCCAAAGAACGCGATGGCAATCACCGCGAACCGCGCATGATCGTCCTTCACATAGCGCGACAGCTTCTCCCCGGCAAAGATTCCCGAGACGATAACTACCCCGATCACCGCCCACATCCACGCGTCCAGCTCCGGCATCTGACCCGGATCGAGGAGGCTCTTGGCAATCAGCGTGACCATGCCGATGACCAGGAAAAATGGTTGGAGCGTCGCCGCGAACGGCCGCTGCGGCCACCGGGACAGCATCGCGTAGGCGCTCACTGCCGGCCCGCCGACGCCCGCCATCGAATTGGTCAGCCCAGCAGTGAACCCGGCCAGTGCTTTCGGTGCGTTGCCGCTGATAACCACGGCGGAACGCTGGAGGACCAGCGAGGCCGTAAGCGCCACCAGCACAATCCCGCCGACCATCACAGCCAGCGGAGCGGACGGCGCTGCCACAGCGATGAACGAGCCTGGAATCGATCCGAAAACCGAGGGAACCACCAGCCACCGGAACATGGACCAGTCGATGTCCCGCCACACGCGGCCCATGATGATTCCGGAGGAGACAACACCACAGACATTGACCATCAATACCCCGCCGTGAGGACCCAAAATGAGCACGAGGAACGGTGCGATGAGCAGGGCGAACCCGAGGCCGGCAATACGTTGGGCGATCGCTCCGGCGAAGATCGAGACGAGCACGATCACGAAAATCCCAATAGTCACCCTAGACACAGTACAAGCAGGGGCCTGCCAGCCCGCCGGGCAGGCCCGCGCAGCACCGGTAGCCTAGAGGAATGACTGCGCTGACAGTTGCCCTAGATACGGCCGACTGGCGGTCCCGGGTTTTCGACCTGTACGCCGCCGTGCGTGAGCGCGCGGTGCGCGAATCCCCCGAGGCGGCCCACAGCCTCTGGCGGGCAGGTCGGGACACCCTCTTCGGCACCCACGCCGCGTCGCCCTTATCTCCCGCGGCAAAGGAGAGCTTCACCGGACTCGCTGTGGCTCCCTACGATCCCGGCTTCCGGCACGAAGTGGATATCGCCCCCTCTCCCGCCGGCGAGGTGATCGATGTGCAGACCGGCACGGACGGCGTCGTGCGCTTTGAACGCCTAGGTACCGTGGTGATTCCCGCCGTCGGCCCGCTGGCGCTCTGGCGACTGGCCGCCTATGGGGGCGGGGTGTTCCTACCTCTGCGCGATGGCCTGGCGGGCATCGCGGGAGGAACCTATGGAGGGGGCCGATACGTCCTCGACACGGTCAAGGGCGCACACCTCGGGCAGGGACGGCGTCCGGGCAGTCTCGTGGTCGATTTGAATTTCGCCTACAACCCGTCCTGCGCCTACAACGAAGCCTGGGCATGTCCACTGCCTGGAGCAGGCAACCGGGTAACGGTCGAAGTCCCCGTAGGTGAACTCCACCCCCTCCCACCTAGGACGCGTGCTCAGTTCTTGTTGGAATAATAGCGGAATCGGCCGGATACCAACCATAAGTGAGGAAGCGTTCCGGAGGAGTTTACCGGGAGGTCATCTGAGGCTTGCCTGACCAACAACTTCCGCTGCCATGATGAACCAGTGAGGGTCGCCCTGGTTGCTGAATCGTTTCTGCCGCATATGAATGGGGTCACCCATTCCCTACTGAAAGTACTGGCGCACCTGCGCGAGCGCGGCGACGAGGTGCTGGTAATCGCACCGTCGTCGTCCTGGCTCGACGACGAGGCGCCCGCGACCGTGGAGGGATTCCCGGTCTATACGCTGCCGTCGTTCCCCCTGAGCGGCTACGCGAATGTCCGCCTCGCGGCCGGCTCGGTGGTGCGCATCCGGCGCATCCTGGCACGCTTCGCGCCCGACGTCGTCCACCTGGCTTCACCGTTCGTGCTGGGTTGGAGGGCGGTCGTCGCGGCCCAACAGCTCGGCATACCTACGGTGTCCATCTATCAGACCGAAGTTCCCGCCTATGCCGCACGGTACGGTTTTCCCTGGCTGGAGAACTTCCTCTGGCAGCGGGTGGAGAATATCCACGATGCCTCGACGCTCACCCTCGCGCCCTCAACTTTTGCCCTCAGACAGCTTCAATCGCGGGGCATCCAGCGGGTGCACCTGTGGCGGCGCGGCGTGGATACGGCCCGATTCAGCCCAGACAAGCGCGACGACGGATGGCGGGCCACCGTAGCGCCGGAACCTGAGACTCGGATCATCGGGTACGTTGGCAGGCTCGCGGCGGAAAAGCAGGTGGAGGACCTCGCGGCGCTGGATGCTATCCCCGGCACCCGGCTGGTGATCGTGGGGTCCGGACCGTCCAAAGACAGCCTCCGGCGGATCCTGCCTAACGCGCATTTCGCAGGTTTTCAGTCCGGGGAGGACCTTGCACGCATCGTTGCGTCCTTCGACCTGTTCGTCCATCCCGGGGAATCGGAAACGTTCTGCCAGACCATCCAGGAGTCGATGGCCTCCGGGGTGCCGGTCGTGGCGGTCGGTCGCGGCGGGCCGCTGGATCTCGTCGATCCCTCGCATACCGGCTGGATCTACCAGCCCGGAGACCTCGAGGGCCTGCGCTCGGCGGTTCTCGACCTGATCGGCGACGACGCCAAGAGGCGCGCTTTCGGCCGTACCGCCTGTGCCGCGGTTCAGGGTAGAACATGGCCGGTCCTGTGCGAACAGCTCCTTGCCTACTACGACCGGGCGATCGCTGTCCAGGCCCGGGTTGGCCGTGCAGTAGCCGGAGGCTAGCCCCGCGGGCCGAAGCGGCGTCGGCTTAGCGGCCAAAGTGTCGGGGTGGCGGACGCTGAACCATCCGTGCTTGCCGGGAACTAGAATGGGATCCGACGCTGACCACTACCGCGGAGGTTCCCCATTACAGATTCGGCTGCCCAACATGACATCTATTTCGGTGCTCCCGAACCAGAGCACGACGCCGAGGTACTTGAGTCCGCGTCACGGGCCGCCGCCGAGCGTCTGAACGAACGATCCGACATCACCACCGTCAAACGGCGATTCACCCTGATCAATCAGGACCGCACGCCGCACCAGGCGATGGTCGAGGATCTCCTCTTTATCCGGACGGCCCTAGATGATGCTGGAATCGATTTCCTACTGGTCCGGGGAAACGATGAACGGCCCGTGATCGCTATTGACCTCAAGGACCGCGAGCGCCTCCGTGTCGTCTTGGTCCAATCCTGCCGCTCGGAGCCGTTTTACTCCCGCACAGTCGACACGAAACGCCGGACGACGCTTCTGGTCGCCGACGGCGCGCTGTCGCACAGTGCGCAAGCGAGGATATTCCGGCTCTTCAGGCCCCGGATCGAACCGCTCGGCGGTCTGGCCTACGGGGCGTCGGCTGGCGTCCAGCTTGAGCTGTGGAGCCTCGAGGCGGACCGCATCGAGCTTCCGGTCGAGAACTCGCTCACCCGCAGGACCCTTCCGGCCAGTGAAGCGGTCCGCGGATCAGTGCAGCGGCATGGACTTACTTGGCCGACGATCGATAACATGTTCGCCGATCACGCCACGGATATCGACTTCGAGATCGATATTGTCTTCTCCTGGGTCGACGGCAGCGCTCCCGAATATCTCGCTGCGCGCTCGGCCCTGATGACGGGGGTCGTTGTCGGTGAAGGCGACGACCACGAGGCGCGGTTCCGTCAGATCGACGAACTGAAGTACGCACTCCGTTCGGTGTACATGTTTGCCCCGTGGGTGCGCCGTATCTTCATTGCGACGGACTCAGCGCGGCCCGCGTGGCTGGCAGAGCATCCGGCGGTGACACTGGTGCGCTCGGAGGAGCATTTCAGCGACCCGGCCGTGCTGCCGACCTACAACTCCCAGGCCGTCGAAAGCCAAATCCATCATATAGCTGGGCTGTCAGAACATTTTTTGTATTCCAATGACGACATGTTTTTCGGGCGTCCGGTGGCCCCGGATATGTTCTTTTCCCCCGGCGGAGTCACCAAGTTCATCCAGGCCGATACCAGGATTGGGCTGGGAGAAAATGACGCCGAACGCAGCGGCTTCGAGAATGCAGCCCGGGTGAACCGCAGGCTTCTCCACGAAAGGTTCGGAAGGATTACCACCCGCCACCTGGAACACACGGCCGCACCTCTGCGCAAGAGCGTGCTGGCCGAGATGGAGCAGGAGTTCGCGGCGGAATTCGCTGCGACGGCAGCCTCCACCTTCCGGGCCAAGGATAATATTTCCGTCACTAATTCGCTCTACCACTATTACGCCCTGCTCACCGGGCGCGCCGTCACCCAGGATCTGGCCCGGGTGAAATACGTCGACACGACGGCGCGTTCGGGGCTCAATGGACTGAATAAAATGCTCGACAAACGCAACTGGGATTTTTTCTGCCTCAATGACGGCAGTTTCCCCGAAGTTACCGCCGCGGAACGCGCACGGCTCGTCACCGAATTTCTGGACAAATACTTCCCACTCAAGGCCCCCTGGGAGGTCTGAGCGGGCTCCCTGATGCCCGCAGGGTTCGCCTCAGACGTGGGTGAGCATCCGGATGGGCGGCGCGTCTGCGATTCGGACCTTGGCCTTGGCGAGCCGCCGGGCGACCTCCGCTGCCGGAACCGTCTCCCCCACCGCCTCGTGATTTCCGACGGGAACCACGGAATGGACAATCGTCTCAGGGTAGACATGGACCAAGTTGTAGGCTTGGGCGCCATCCCTCCCCCGTGTTCCGCCGCCGTCGTAGAGCAGATCCTGCGTGTAGCAGGTAGCCGAGGCGACTGAGACGGGAATCCCGGCAAACATGGCGGTCGTTGAGTAGTGCAGGTGCCCTGCAAGAATGCTCCGCACATCGGTACCGCGCACCACTTCGGCCAGATCTGCCTGCTGGCGCAGTTCCACCAGCACGGCAAGATCCTGCACACTGGGAACCGGCGGATGATGGAGGGCGAGGATTGTCCCGTGGGGTGCAGGGTAGAGCAGTTCGTCGGCCAGCCAGCGCAACTGCGAGCGGCTGAATGCACCGTAGTGGTGCCCCGGCACCGTCGAATCCATGGTGATGATCCGCAGGCCGTTGATGTCATGAACGCGGTCGATCGGATCGCCACTGGCAGCGACGTCGAGCAGTCCGGTGCGGAAGTTTGCGCGGTCGTCGTGGTTGCCCATCGCCCAGATCACTGCGGCACCGAGCCGGCGCGCGGCCGGATCCACAATTGCGCGCAGTTTGGCATACGCGTCCTGCTCTCCTCGATCCGCTAGGTCGCCGGTGAAAACAATCGCGTCCGGACGGGCCCCCGAAGCCTCGAGTTCCGTGAAGATCCTGCGCAGGCGGTCTTCGCTGTCGACAGCACCGTAGAGCGGAGCGGGTCCGCCCAGCAGGTGCGTGTCGCTCATATGAAGAATGAAATGCTGCGGCCGGGGATGCTCCGCGGTCCTATACTCCATCGTGACCTTCTTGGTAGCCGGGAATTTTTCTGCAGAACCTAGCTGAGTCCATCAAAACAGAGCCTTCCCGACGCGACGGTGAACGTAGTGCGGCAAGTCGTGAAACTTTTCCTCCACGGCGCACCAGATTGAGCCTGGAACAGTTCCTGCGACGATGGGATCACGTGCGCGAACATAAGCGCACCGGAGTTCAGGAGAGCGCATGTGTGGACGTTTCGTCATAGCCGGGTACCGGGCGAGCCTCATCGACGCTTTCGAGGTGGACGACGCGACGGACACCGAATTGCCGCCGTCCTGGAACATCGCCCCGACCCGCCCGGTATACCTCATCACCGAGCGACTGGACCGCGCCACCGGTGAGACCCGCCGGCGGCTCGAAACGGCCCGCTGGGGGCTGATACCGTCCTGGGCGCGAACGACGGCGGCGGGCGTGCGGATGATCAACGCCCGCAGCGAAACCTTGACAGACAAGCCCTCCTTCCGTGCAGCGGCCGCCCGCCGGCGGGGCCTGGTTCCCGCCCATGGGTATTACGAATGGCGGCTCAACGCGGACGGGACCAAAAGCCCCATCTACCTCCACAGCGACGACGACGGACCGCTCGCATTCGCAGGACTTTACGAATTTTGGCAGGACAAAGCCGCCGGGCCCGACAGTCCGTGGCTGGCAAGCTGCACGATTATCACCCGGGCAGCCAGCGACGCGCTGGGGCAGATCCACGAGCGCATGCCCGTCATCGTTCCGCAGGAACTGCACCGTGACTGGCTTGATCCGCAGGTNNCGGGAACGTGCGCAACGACGGGCCCGGGCTCATCCGGCCAATCGACCCGGGCGCCAGCTGAGCCCTCCGTGGGCTAGCCCCGCACAGCGCTCTGCGGAACCACGCCGAGCACTATAAGCTCAGTCCATGAGGCGGATCACAGCGGAGAAGGTCATGGAGTTCACCCGCACGGCGCTCGGCCGCTCCGCTGTGGCGTTCGTTGTACTACAGGCCGCTGTGGTTGCTGGCCTGGTCGCCGTCGACGCCGTCGAGCGCCGGGTGCGCACCAAACGGGAGGGCTTCCCCCAACCCGGAACATTCCACACCGATGTTGCGGAGACCTCCACCACCGTCTACACCTACGGGGAAGACCTGTACGCGGCGATGCTGGAGGCGATCGGCTCGGCCGAGCGGATGATCCTGCTCGAAACCTACATCTGGAAAGGCGACGCAACGGGCAAACGCTTCCGGGACGCACTGAACGCTGCAGCAGAGCGGGGCGTGGATATCTATGTTATTTACGACGGTTTTGCGAACACCGTGGTGCCCCGGTCCTTTTACACTTTTGATCCCCGGATCAACGTCTTCCGGTTCCCGGTCATCCGCCCGTCCGTCCTCTTCACCAATATCCGCGGTACAGGGTTCGACCACCGCAAAATCCTGGTTGTCGACGACGTCGTCGGCTTCGTGGGCGGCTACAACATCGGTGACCTCTACGCAACCAAGTGGCGCGACACGCACTTGGCCGTGCGCGGGCCATCCGTTTGGGAACTCCGGCAGGCTTTCGTCTCCGTTTGGAACCTCCGCGCGGCCCGTAAACGGCCGGAAATCCCGGAAACCAGCGCAGGTTTCTGGGAACCGCGTATCCGTGCGGTGAACAATATTCCGGCCGTCCTGGTCTTTCCCATCCGCGGGGTCTATCTCGACTCGATCAACCGGGCCGAAAGCCATATCTACATCACGACTGCCTATTTCATTCCCGACCAGCAAATTCTCGACGCCTTGTTGCGGGCCAGCAGGCGCGGAGTGGATGTCCGGGTGATCCTGCCCGAAGACTCCAACCATGTGCTCTCCGACTGGCTCTCGCGCGGCTTCTATTCCTCCCTGCTACGCGCCGGCATAAAAATTTTGCTGTACCAGAACGCCATGATTCACGCCAAGACAGCCACGGTCGACGGCGAATGGTCGACCGTGGGCACAGCAAATATCGACCGGCTGAGCCTGACGGGCAACTACGAGATCAACCTGGAAATTTTCGACCGCGAACTCGCCTGCACCATGGAGCGGATCTTCCAGATCGACAGTTCCAACAGCCGCGAACTCACGCTTACGGAGTGGGATGACCGTCTCCTGGTCGCCCGGATCAGCGAAGCGATTATCATTCCGCTGCGCCCCTTCCTCTGACCGCGGAAACATTTCGCACCGCGCTGATCAACGCCCTGCAGCGTATCCCTGGGCCCCGCGGGGATTGGCGGCCGCCCCCAGCACTGCCCGCTGGTGGTCCTGAGTGACACAGGAGAGGCGCCCCAGGCTCCAGTCACCTGCGCGGGTGACCACATGGCCCCGTTGTTCCAGGGCTGCGATGAACTCTTCCCCGCACCGGGTCTCGACCACCACCCCGCCCGGCTCCCAGGTGCGCGGGAAGAACGATCCAGGGAACGACGTCGTATGCAGCGCCGGAGCGTCGATTGCCTGCTGCGGGGTGTAGCCCCCGACGATCGTGCGCAACAGGTAGAGCAGTTGCCACTGGTCCTGCTGGTCCCCTCCCGGGGAGCCGAGCGCCACGACCGGTTTCCCGTCGCGCAGGACGAGCGTCGGTGTGAGCGTGGTCCGCGGTCGCTTGCCCGGCTGGAGGGTGGACGGCGATCCTTCCTCCAGCCAGGTCATCTGCAGTCTCGACCCGAGGCAAAACCCCAGCTCAGGTATGGCGGGTGAGGATTGCAGCCAGCCTCCGGAAGGAGTCGCCGAGATCATATTCCCCCAACGGTCCACGACGTCGATATGGCAGGTATCACCGCTCGTCCGGCCGTCGCGAGACACGGTGGGTTCACCGATTCCCGCTGACCTGCCGGCATGGGAAGCGTGGTATTCGGTGCGCAGCGGAGGAATGAACCCCGTATGGCCGGGAACGGCGCCGGGGCGGAATTCGTGCGACGCGGTGGCGCTGATGAGCTTCCGCCGCTGCTGCGCATACCCGGGTGAGAGCAGGTACTCAAGCGGAACCTCGCAGTCGCCGTAGTAGGCTTCCCGGTCGGCGAGCGCGAGCTTCATCGCTTCCACAATGGTGTGGGCACCCAGCGGTGTGGACGGGTCGAGGCATTCGTCGCTGAAACCGTCGAGGATAGCCAATGCCTGTAGCAATGCCGGGCCCTGCCCCCAGGGGCCTGTCTTGGCAATGGTGTAGCCGCGGAAAGTGAGCGTTGCAGCTGGCTCGTAGCCGGCCTCGAAGCGGGAAAAATCCTCCAGTTCCAACACCCCTGCATGGTCGGTTCCACCGGAATGACGGTGCGGGCGGCTGGTGAAACTGACGCTGGCCGCGGCCACCTGCCCGGTACTCCATGCGGTTCGCGCTGCCTCGATACGGGCGCTGCGGGATGACCCGCCGCCCCTAGATGCGCCCGCCAGGGCCTCCAGCACGTTGGCGTAGGCCTCGTTGGCGATGATTTCTCCTGCGCGTGGTGGCCGGCCGCGCGGCATCCAGAGGGCCGCGGAGGTTGGCCAGTGGTCGTGAAAGAGGTCGGCGACGGCGGAAATGGTCGCCGCGACGCGCTCCAGCACCGGGTGCCCATGCCGGGCATAGCCGATGGCGAACGCGAGTACTGCGTCGAGTTCCCACGTTCCGTGGTCGCGCAGGAGCAGCAGCCAGGCGTCGACGGCGCCGGGGACGGCCGCGGCGAGCGCTCCGGCTCCGGGCACCAGTTCGAGACCTTCCGCCCGATAGTGCGCCGGGCTCGCCGCTGCAGGGGCCGGGCCCTGCCCGTTCAGGACGATGGCCTCACCGGGGTTGTCCGCGCTGGCGAAGATAGCGGTCATGTCACCGCCGGGGCCGTTGAGATGGGGTTCAACGATATGCAGGACGAACGCGCCGGCCACGGCGGCGTCGAAGGCGTTCCCTCCCCGCTCCAGTACCGCCTGCGCGCTCGCTGTTGCCAGCCAGTGAGTGGAGGCGCTCATCCCGAAGGTGCCCTGCAAGGTGGGCCGCGTGGTGAACTCTGGTGCCGGGGTGTAGGCCATCGTTTTCCCTCCAGGTTTGGGCAATTTTAAGGTACAGCGCATACCGTTCTACCTATGGAACAACCATTAGAGCAATTCTCCTACCATCGGCTTACCCGTTCATGGTCCGGGTACCGGTGGTGGAAGCCTCTGATCACCGGTTTGCTCGGGCTGGTTTTCTACACAGCACTGGTAGTGATTCTCCTGCTCGCCGGGGTTTTTGCGTCCCTGTTCGGCTCAGAGGGGTTCCTGGGGATACTCGACCGCCTTATGGCAATCGATCTGGGCGATCCGTTCTTCTTCGCGTTCACGCTGATCTCGATCATCCTCATGATCCCGGCGCTCGCCCTCGCCGCCCTCATCACCGGCCCCCACCCGGTGGGACTGCTTTCCTCGGTGGCCGGGCGCATCCGCTGGTATTGGCTGGGCCAGTGCATAGCCGCCGCCGTCGTCGTCTATGGGTTGAGCTTNNNCGGTAGGTAGCTGGCTTCGGCATCCGGCGTTCGCGATCCTCCTGCCCGTACCCCTGTTCGTCCTGGGTCACGGCTACGACCCACTGGGCCAGGCCGAGGTTGGACTGTTCGCCATTTTCGCGGGCTGGATCACCTGGCGCACCGGCGGGCTGGAAGCTGCGATCGCAGCCCATGCCGTGAACAACATGGTGCTGTTCGCGCTCGGAGCGGTCGGGGTGCTCGATGTGAACGCCAGCGAGGGTTCCGCACTGGGCATGGTGATATCTGTGCTGACGCTCGGGGTGTTTGCCGCTGTGATCGTGCGGCTCTCCACCCGAGTGGACCGGGTTCGCGAACAACGGCCAGCCGACGAGAGTTATCCGGAATGGCCAGCCCCCGCCAGACGCCCCGCATAGCGCCCGGAACCCGGTCAGCTCCCGCAACCCGGTCAGAGCCGGGCGATCCGATCGATGTCGTCCCGGAATTCCCGGGCCACGTCCGCAGACACTGTGGTCCGGGTTTCCGCGATGGCCCCTAGGTAGTCCGCGGTAGCCGGTCCCGCCGAGGAGGCGTGCGCAACCTCCCCCGCCGCGGGCGCGCCCCCGGTTCCTGCCGCTTTATGGTAGACCGCCTGTTCCAGAGCCCGCTGTGAGGCTTTCCGGGCGGCGAATTCCACATCTGCCGGGGAGAATCCGTCTGTTGCCTCGACCAGGGCGTCGAAGTCGATGCGGTCCGCAACTTCGGCGGGTACATAGCGCAACCAGATCGCATGGCGCGCCTCTCTGTCCGGAAGGCCGATGGGAATCACATAATCGAACCGGCCGTGGCGCAGGAACGCTGTATCCAGCGAGCGCACAAAGTTCGTTGCACA
>DGBL01000176.1:0-5950 GCA_002384315.1 Micrococcaceae bacterium UBA4005
TTCCTGCTGCAGCACGGGTGCAACATCAGCACCAGCCAACAGTTTGACGACGCGAGCAATGACCGCTTCTTCATGCGCGTGCAGGCAACAGCTCCGCTTCCCTTGAATCTGGCCGGGCTGCGGAACGCTTTTCGCACCACCGCCGAAGCGTTCGACATGACATGGACGCTGTCCAGCACAGCGGCACGGCCGAAAGTCCTGATCATGGTTTCCCGGTTTGAGCACTGCCTCAACGACTTGCTCTTCCGCTGGCGCTCGGGCCAGCTCAAAGTGGACATCGTGGCCATAGTGTCCAACCATGTCGACTTCGAAGGCGTCGCCCGGAGTAATGGAATCCCTTTCCATTACATTCCCGTCACCGCCGACACCAAGGCCGCCGCCGAGGACAAACTCCTGTCTCTGACCCGCGAGCTGGAGGTGAGCCTGATTGTGCTCGCCCGCTACATGCAGGTTCTCGGAGACGAGCTGTGCCGGGAGCTGGACGGCAGGATCATCAATATCCACCACTCATTCCTGCCCGGATTCAAGGGCGCGAAGCCCTACCACCAGGCATTTGAACGTGGGGTCAAGCTTGTCGGAGCTACCGCCCACTACGTCACGGCGGAGTTGGATGAGGGCCCGATTATCGAACAGGAGGTGATCCGCGTGGACCACAACTACTCCGCGGACGCGCTGGTCGTTGCAGGCCGCGACGCTGAGCGGGTGGCCTTGGCGAAGGCCGTCCAATGGCACGCCGAACACCGGGTGCTGCGGAACGGGCACCGCACCATAGTTTTCAAGTAAACCCATCCCTCAAACGCTGTTCCCACCTGAATCGAGGACCGCATGGACCGGCTCACAGACAAATCGATCTCCGCAGCTCACTTCACCGCCGAAGACCCCGGAACACTGCCGGCACGGGTACGCACCGTGGTGGTGGGCGGGGGAATAGTCGGAGCGAGTACGGCCTACCATCTGGCCGCGGCGGGAGAGAACGACGTCGTCCTCCTGGACAGCAATGTCCTTGGCAGCGGCACCACCTGGCACGCAGCGGGGCTGGTGACCGGCGCGCGAACCACGACAACGCTCACCGCGCTGGCAAGCTACGGAATCGAAACGTATGCGGGTCTTGAGCAGCGCACTGGGCTCGACATTTCCTTCACACAGTGCGGGTCACTGATGGTCGCGCGGACCCCTGGACGCGTGGATGAGATGCGTTACGCCTGCGACGTCGCCCGGCAGGGCGGCGTCGAGGCGGAGATCGTGGACGCTGGCGGGGTTAAGCGTCTCTGGCCCCTCGCCGACGTCTCCGGCGTGCTGGGCGGACTCTACCTACCCAATGACGGCCACCTTAACCCTGGCTATGCAGCGCTTGGGTTCGCCAAGCTCGCGCACGGGCTCGGGGTGCGCATCTTCGAAGGAGTCCGGGTCACCTCCGTGCTCCAGCGGGACGGAGAGGTGGTCGGTGTTCAGACCGATCAGGGCGTCATCGAGTGCGAGCGTGTGGTCCTGGCCGGAGGGCTGTGGACCCGCGACTTAGCGGCGACTGTCAATGCGCACGTGCCGCTCTACGCGGCGGAACACGTCCATGTGCGCACCCAGCCGATTGTCGGGGCGACGGAGGAGCTGGCTGTGTTCCGGGATCTGGACAACAGCTATTACATCCGGCACGAACTCGGGCGTCTGTTGGTCGGCGCTTTCGAACCTGACGGCATCTCCCGTTCCATGGCGGAAATTCCCGCTGGCGGCTTTGCCGAGTTCCCGGCGAACTGGGAGCATTTCGAACCCATCCGGAGCAAAGCCGAGGCCGCAGTTCCGGCCCTGCAGTCGACCCGTTACGAACGATTCCTGAACGCCCCAGAAAGTTTTACCCCAGATGCGAACTTCCTGCTCGGTGAAACCGCTGAGGTCAGGAACCTGTTCGTAGGCGCCGGATTCAATTCGCAGGGTATCATTTTCGCCCCTGGAGCCGGGCGGGAGCTGGCCAATTGGATAATCGGCGGAACTCCAGCCTTCGACGCATCCAGCGTAGACGTCCAGCGTTTTTCACGGCACCAGAGCAACCGCAAATACCTTCACGCCCGCACCAAGGAAGGTCTCGGCAGGCTCTACGCCATGCACTGGCCGCACCTGCAACCGTTCACCGCGCGCCAGGTCCGGCGCACACCGCTTCATGAGCGCACAGCTGCCCTCGGCGCAGGGTTCGGAGAGCTCAACGGGTGGGAACGCGCCAACTGGTACGGCGAACCCGGAAAGCAGCCCAGCTACGAGTACAGCTACCAGCGCCAGAACTGGTTCGAGCAGTCCGCGGGAGAACACCGCGCCGCCCGGGAAGGCGTGGTGTTATTCGACCTCAGCTCCTTCACCAAGATCGAAGTCGCGGGCCCGGACGCCCTCGCGCTCTGTCAGTATGCAGCTACAGCCAATGTCGACGTCGCGGTGGACAAGGCGGTCTACACGCTGTTCCTTAATGCCGACGGCGGCATCGAACTGGATGGAACCATCACCCGCCTCGCCGCGGATCGCTTCCTGGTCGTCACGCCGTCGGCAAGCCAGGACAAGACGCTGGCCCACCTGCGCCGTCTGGCCGAAGGTAAATCCGTTGCTATTTTCGACGCCACGGCTGGCCTCGCCACGATCGGTGTGATGGGCCCACAGAGCCGCGAACTGCTCAGCCGTATATCCCCCGACGACTGGTCGGACACTTCCCAGGTCTATACCGAAGGGCGCACGGTGGAGATCGCCGACGGCTTCGCCTACGCCCTGCGAATCAGCTTCGTCGGTGAACTCGGCTACGAGCTGTATCCGAGTGCCGACCTGGCGGTGAACGTTTTCGATGCGCTGTGGGCGGCAGGCCAGGATCTGGGCGTTCGCATGGCCGGCTATCACGCGCTGGACTCGCTGCGCAGCGAGAAGGGCTACCGCCACTTGGGAGCAGACATCGGCCCCGCGGATGACCCCTATTCGGCCGGGCTGGGCTTCACGCTGGCACTGGACAAGCCCGGAGGATTCCTCGGGCGGGAAGCTGTGTCCAAGATCGATAGCAAGAATCTTGCGCGGCGGACAGTTTATGTAGCCCTCGAGGAACCGGAGACACTGTTGTTCCACGATGAGACCGTGTTCTGCAACGGTGTCGCGGTCGGCCGCGTGACCAGTGGCAGCTTCGGGCACACCCTCGGACGGGCGGTGGGAATCGCCTCGGTTGCCGGAGACATTGATTTCATGGGCAGTTTCGCGGTTGAGAGCCAGGGCACGCTCCATCCGGCGACAATCTCGCGCCGTCCGTTCTACGATCCGCGCGGCGAGCGGCTGCGCGGATAGGCGCGGCGAGCGGCTGCGCGGTGAACTATGAAGTTAACTGCGCAGCCGCGCCGGTCAATCCGGATCCATCCCGAGGTGGGAATACGCGGTGTCCAGCAGCAGCGATTCGATGTGTTCGGGCGTGAGCGCAGGATCATCTGTAGCCACAGCCATCATCAGGCCATCGATGAGTGCCACCAGAATATCGACTACATGATCCGGCGGCGCGGTGAGCGTGAATTGTTTTTGTTCCACGCCCAGATCAACCGCTTGGCGAAGAACCGCCCGCCAGACCGTATTCGTCCGGGTCGTTAGTGATTTTAGTTCGTCGTGGCGGCTGGCCGCGGCGCACGTTTCGAGCCAGACCAGGCAGCGCTCGCGGTCCGAGACCGCTCCGAGCAACAGCGCCTTGACCATGGAACGCCCGTCGCTGGTCTGGCTTGCCTGTATCTTCCATTCACTGGAGCGCCGGATGCTGGTAGTCTCCAGTGTTTCCAGCACGAGGTCGTCCCGGCTGTCGAAATAGTGCTGGATCATACCGATGGATACTCGGGCTTCCTTGGCGACATCGCGCAGACGTATACCGTCAAATCCACGTTTCGAGAGCAACCGTGCCGTCGCGAGCATAATTACCTCCCGCGGATGCGGCGTTGCGGCGGCGTCAGCAGCGGCCAACTGGTCTGTGTTCCTCATGCTCTGCTTTCCTGTTGCGCACCCGATCGAACTCCGTTCCCAGTTTAGGAGGTAGCAAACCCGGCTTTAGTCCCCCACTCCGGTCAGCCGTCCTCCGATCCTGGCCAGTAGCGACGTCGTCGTGGATTCCCGGTGTTCCTCCCACGCATCCGCGGCGCCGAAGAGCGCGTACATGCCCGTGATCCCGACCCAGCGCAAGGGCTCCGGTTCCCAGCGCGGGGGGCGGTATCCGAACCACGGCAGGTCTGCGTAGGTCGTATGGATGCCGAGCATGCGGTCCACCATGGTGTTGGCCGCCACGTAGGCGCTAGTGACACCATGCCCTGCATAGCCGCCCGCGCTGCCGATGCGGGTTGCGGGATCGTAATCGACAAATGCACACCAGTCACGTGTCACGCCAATAACACCGGACCAGGCATGCTCCAACGGAATCCCGGCGAGAGCGGGGAAATAGCTATGCAGCCGATCCTGCAGCAAATCCACGGTTCGCTGACCCACTTCCCCGGATCCCCCGGTGCCGGAGGCGTAACGGTAGGGTTTGCCCCTCCCGCCGAGGGCAATCCGCCCGTCAGTGGTTCGCTGCCCATACGTGAAAACGTGCGCCGCATCGCCGAAGCATTCGTTGCCGTCCCAACCGATCTCCGCCCACTGGCCGGCTGAGAGCTGCGTGGTCATGATCAGTGATGAGTTCACCGGGACGATACGCCGGCTCGGCAACCCATCCACCGTTTCGGAGTAGGCCTCGGTGCAGACCAAAATATGTTGTGCCTGAACCGTGGCGCCGTCGTCGAGAATCACCCGTCCCGGCTCAATGCGCGCGACCGTGGTCGATTCGTGGATCGACGCGCCACGGCCTTCAACAACGCCAGCCAGCCCTCGCACCGCCTTCGCCGGATCCAGAACCGCCGTCGTTGCGTCGAACATGCCGCCCAGGGTTCCTTCCGCAGCAATCCTGCCCGCAACCGCGTCGCGGTCCTGAAGCTCGAGCAGCTTCGGGTCGTACCCCCAGGCGAGGAACGACTCCCGCTGCGCTGCCAGACGGGCGACAGCGGCAGGGGTGCGGGCAATGCGCAAATGCCCGGGCTTGCGCTGGTCCGCGCAGATGCCTTCCGCGTCAAGGACTTCTAAGATTTCGTCGACCGCCGTAAACATCGCCTTCTGGAAACGGACGACGGCGGCATGCCCGCCCGCCTGCCGAGCCAATTTGTGCCGGTTGGCGCTGAGCAGTGCCGACACCCATCCGGCATTGCGCCCGGAGGCCCCGAAACCAACTTGATGCTGTTCCAGGACCACAACCCGGGTATCCGGTCGTGCAGTGAGGATCCGGTATGCCGCCCATAGACCAGTGAACCCTGCCCCGACGATGCATACCTCGGCGGTGAGTCCCGGCGCGGGCCGATGCCGTACTGGCGCCGGCTCCGCTGCTGACTCGTGCATCCAATGGGAAATCTTGCCGTTTTTCACTGTATTCCGTTCGGATCCGGGTTCGGGGCCTTGCTTAGGAAGCTGGGACTACAGCAACATGCTCGGGAGACCAGCTGACGGTCACACGATCTCCCTTGCGCAGGGTTCCGTGTTCGTGCTGACGCGGGACCCTGCTCTCAACCTCGAACCCGGCGTCGGTAGTGACGTAGTAGCGGTAGGAGGTTCCCAGGTAGATAACCTCCTTCACCCGCCCGGCCAGTGAGCTTCCCGGCGCTCCGCCAACCCCGTCAGGAGTAATTGAAACCTGCTCCGGGCGAAGGATCATCCCCACCTCGGCGCCCGCGGCATAGCGGGTAACCGCCGATGCAGGCAGTGCCAAGGCGACTGTCTCAGCGACCAGACCGCCTTGCTCCATACGTCCACGGATGATGTTTGATTCACCCATAAAGTCAGCGACGAAGACGGAGGTAGGGCGTTCGTAGAGGTCTTCCGAGGTTCCGAATTGCTCGACCCGCCCGTCCTTGTAAATGGCGATCTGGTCGCTCATGGTGAG
>DGBL01000176.1:5979-15338 GCA_002384315.1 Micrococcaceae bacterium UBA4005
AGGGCCTCATGGGCTTTGGCGATCGCATCCCGACGCGACATTCCGCGCACTTCCAGCGGGAATGCAACGTTACCAACGGCCGTCATATGGGGAAAAAGCGCGTAGTTCTGGAAAACCATTCCAATATTGCGCTTTTCGGGCGGCAGAGAGGTCAGTTCACGTCCCCGCAGCCTGATTGAACCCGAGTCCGGTTCAAGGAAACCCGCGATCATGTTCAGTGTTGTCGATTTGCCAGAGCCCGACGGTCCGAGCATCGTCAGGAACTTTCCCTTCTCGAGGGTGAAGGACACATCGTCAACAGCATTTCCTGCCCCGAAATCCTTCGAGACCCGTTCAACCACCAACGCCGGTCCGTCGGAGGTGGTTGCTGGTGCGCTGAGCGATTCAGCGATCTTAGTTCGCATCGAGTTCTACTTCCTTGCTCGCCGCAGGCGGAACATACCCAACAGCGCTAGGGTCGAAATGACCATGAGAATGGTTGAGAGAGCGGCCAGCACTGGAGTCACCGTGGTGCGGGCCTGGATCCACATCTCCACCGGGAGGGTCCGGTATTCCGGTGAGACTAGGAAAGTGGAAACCACCACCTCGTCCCAGGAGGTAACGAAGGCGAAGAGCGCCCCGGCCACGATGCCGGGCAGGATCTGCGGAAGGACGATCCGGCGGAACCGTGTCCAAGGGCCAGCGCCAAGGATCGCAGCGGCCTGCTCTTGGTTCGGGTCGAATTGGGACAAGCTCGTGCTGACCGCCACGATGACAAAAGGAATCGTCAATACTGCATGGCCCACAACCAAGGAGAACAGGGAACCGTAAAGTCCTGCCTTGATCATGAGAATGTAGATTCCGATGCCCATGATGACCGGTGGGATGATCAGCGGCGCGAGGCTCGATCCCTGCATAATGGTCCGCACTCGGGGGCTGAGCTTGAACAGACCGAACGTGGCGGCCGTGCCGAGCACAGTCGCCACGACCGTCGACAACAAGGCCACCTGGAGGCTGACCCGGGCCGCCTGCAGCCAGTCCTTGTCTTCCAGAAGTTCCACATACCACCGCGTGGTCCATTGGCCGCTGATCCGCCCTAGGGAGGACGAGTCGCTGAAAGACATCGGGATGATCAACAAAGTTGGCAGGATCAGGTAGAGGCCAACTGCGGAGGTAACTGCCCAAAGTGCCATCCAGCGCAGGGAGAGTTCGCGCCGTCGCGGGGGCCTGACCGCCGCCGGTTCCTGCCCGGCGGCTCGGTGGCGGGCGTCGTCGTGGGTCACCTGTGTGCTGCTCATAATTCTGTCCTTCGGGCGGATCGTTTCCACACGGCTGCAAGCAGCCCCATGGAGATCAGAGTGCCGGCCAACAACAAGATTCCCAGCGCGCTGGCCCGGGTAGCTCCAACTTTCTGGGTCTCCTGGATGAGCAGTTCACCGACCATCATATTTGCTGGAGCTCCCAGCATCGCGGGAGTGATATAAAAACCGAGACTGAGTACGAAAACCAGCACGCAGCCGGCAACGATTCCCGGCAGCGACAAGGGAAGGAAGACCCGGACGAAGCGCTGAAGCGGGGTCGCGCCGAGGCCGCGGGCCGCCTGGAGTTGGCCGTGGTCAATTTCTCCCATGGTGTTCATCAAAGGCAGCACCATGTAGGGCAAGAGAACATGAACCATCCCCACAAGCACACCGAAGGGTGTGCGCACCAGTGCGACCGGGCCGTCGGTTATCCCCCACAGCTGGAGGTACGTGTTGATGATTCCAGTGTCCTGCAGCAGCCCGACCCATGCGAAGGTCCTGCTGAGCAGGCTGACCCAGAACGGCATCAGCACGAGCAGGATCAGGAGCATTTTCATACGGGGCCCGACCCGGTTGACTGTGTAGGCATAGGGATAGGCGATGGCCAAGCAGACCGCCGTCGTAATCACGGCCACCCACACCGTATTTCTAAAAACCCGCCCGTAAACGGGAGACTCAAAGATGAATGCGTATGTATCAAATCCGTTTTTCAGTGATTCCTGGAGCATCAACGCCAGCGGTATGAGGAAGAAGGCGCAGAAGAAGAGAAACGCCGGGAGGAACAGCAGCCAGCCTCGCTGACTGCTCCTCCTCCCGGCAATCGTTGTTCCTTGGGTCATTACTGAGCGATCCAGTCGTTGAACCTTTGAGCGATCGTGTCGTACTCGCTCGCCCAGTAGTCGTCGTCAACCGGGATCTGGCCCTCAAGGTGGTTCGTTGGGCGCAGTTCCTCACTCATGACCTTGGGGTCCGCTGCCGCCTCCTTGTTGACGGGACCGTAGACCATCAGATCGGACCAGGCGATCTGCTTCTCGGTGCCGCTCATGCACTGGATCAGTTCGTTGGCAAGCTCGGGGTTCTTTGCGCCCTTGGGAATAGCCCAGTAGTCGTCCACCTGAACCCATTCGTCGTAAGCTACCGCGATCGGCGCCTTGTCAACGCGGGCAGCGTCGGCTGCACGGCCGACCCAGACAAGACCCATCGCTGCCTCGCCGGTGGCGAGCAGGCTCTGGGATGAAGCACCGGTCTCCCACCAGATGATGTCGTCCTTGATGGTGTCCAGCTTCGCGAATGCGCGGTCAAGATCCATCGGGTAAAGCTCCTCCGGCGCTACGCCGTCGGCGATCAGCGCCGCTTCGAGCACTCCGGAGGAAACGCTGCGGTAGAGCGCGCGCTTTCCAGGGAATTTTTCCGTGTCGAAGAAGTCCTTAAAGGACGCCGGCGCCGTAGGGAAGGTCTCCGAGTTGTAGGCGATGACCGTTGCTTCGATGTCGGAGCCAACGCGGAACTTGTCCGCATAACCGTCCAGCAGGAGGGTCTTGTCGACAATCCCGTAGTCGATCGGCTCGAGATAGTCGGTACCGGTCTTGTCGCTGCCGAAGTCGTTGGTGATGTTCACGACGTCCCACGGTACGTTGCCCGCGTCTACGGCGGTCCGGATTTTGGACAGATCCGTCGGCTCGTCGGTTTTGATGGTGATGCCGAGTTCCTCGGCGCAGGGCGCGAAGTATTCCTTCTCATGCGCTTCCTGGTAGGGGCCACCGAAATCGAGGACGGTAAGGGTGGTGGCGTCGGCTTCGGCGCCGCCTCCGGCGCCACAGCCTGCCACTGTGGCGACAAGTAGACCGGCTACGCCAATGAGGCCGGTCTTGGTTGCACGGGATTGCTTCATGGTGTGTATTTCCTTTTCCTATACCTGCGGATAGTGAATGAGGTCGGGCGGACGAACCAGAAAGACTTCGGGAAGATCCGTTGAGAACGGTACCCGGAAAGTGTGTCGCAGATAACAATAATAGTTTATTATCGAAGGGTCAATGGCTCCGCAACCCTCTTTATGGCGTGATATGCCGAGCCGCCGTCGTCGTTCTGGTTTCAATTCACAATGCAGTGGAGGAGTGGGCATGTCAGGCAAGCGGGTTGTCATCATCGGAGCCGGAGTCGTCGGCGCCGCCCTAGCGGACGAACTGGCTCAATTGGGCTGGAGCGACGTCACAGTGCTGGACAAAGGGGCCCTACCAAGCCCCGGCGGATCCTCCTCACATGCCCCTGGCCTGGTCTTCCAGATCAACGCCTCCCGGGTGCTCTGCCAGATGGCCAAGTACACGGCCGAAAAATTCAAGTCCCTCACCTTCGACGGCGAACCATGCTTCATCCCCGTCGGCGGCCTGGAAGTGGCCACCTCGCCCGAACGGCTCGCCGAAATGCAGCGCCGACAGGGACTCGCTGCCGCCTGCGGTTTGGAAGCGACGCTCATCTCCGCCGAGGAATGCCTGCGCATCCAGCCCATGCTGAATCCCGAGGCCGTCCTAGGCGGCCTCCGGACGCCCGCCGACGGCATCGCCAAAGCTGTGCGCGCGGTCAACGCGCAACTCCAGCGCGCCGCAGAGCACGGCGTGCGGGTCCTCGACCGGCACGAGGTTCTAGATATCCTCACCGCGGACGGGCGCATCACCGGAGTCCACACGGATCGCGGCGACTTCCCAGCCGATATCGTCGTCTGTTGCGCGGGTATCTGGGGACAGCGCATCGCGGGGATGGTCGGCGCCGAACTTCCCTTGCGCCCCCTCGCCCACCTGGATGCGATCACCGAACCACTGGCCTCTCTCCGCGGCGCGAAAACTGAGGTGACCGGGCCGCCTATCCGCCACGCCGACGGCGGCGTGTACTACCGCGAGCGCTACGACCGGCTCGACATCGGCTCCTTTGAGCACCAGGCCATCCCCGTTCACGTCGACGATCTGTTGTCTGTGGCGGAGGCTCCGGTGATGCCCAGCGCGCAGGAATTCACGCCGGCGGACTTTACCGGCGCCTGGCGCAAAACCAACGAACTGTTCCCAGAGACGACAGGTTCGGCGGTAGCCGAAGGCATGAACGGCGTGTTTTCCTTTACCGCAGACGATTTTCCGCTGATCGGACCGCTATCTGAGGTGGAAGGATTCTGGGTATGCGAGGCCGTCTGGGTGACCCATTCAGCCGGGGCAGCCCGCGCCCTGGCCGAATGGCTGACGGATGGCTACAGCACCACGTTCAGTCTGCACGAGATGGAAACTGGGCGGTTCGAGCCCCACGAACTTGGCGATGAATTCATCACTGAACGGTGCGCCCAGAACTATCTTGACGTGTACGCGATCAAGCACCCGTTGCAGCCCATCGAGTCCCCGCGCAATGTGCGCACCAGCCCGTTTCACGCCCGCCAACAGGAGCTCGGCGCAGAATTCACCGCGGTACGGGGCTGGGAGCAACCCCAGTGGTACACCAGCAACAACGCCCTCGTTGATGATGAGCCTGTGCGCGAACCACACCCCTGGGCGCGCAAATACTGGAGCCCGATCGTCGCCGCGGAAGCGCGAGCCACCCGGAACAACGTGGCGATGTTCGATATGACTCCACTCACCCGGCTCGAAGTCAGCGGTTCCGGAGCCACCGGATTTCTGGACCGTATGCTCACGCGCAGCGTCGACCGTCCGGTCGGCACCGTGACGTATTGCCTGATGCTCGACGAAGGAGGCCGGATCCGCAGCGACATCACGGTGACCCGCCTGAGCGCGGATTCCTACCAGGTGGGTGCCAACGGCCCCCTGGACCTCGCCTGGATGCTGCGCAATATTGAACCCGGAGAAGCTGTGTCGGTCCGAGATATCACTTCCGGAACCTGTTGCGTCGGGGTGTGGGGGCCGCAAGCGCGCGCCTTGGTTAGCGAGGTGACGGAACTGGATCTGGACTCGGAAAGCTTCCCCTATTTTCAGGCCCGCCAGGCGATTGTGGCCGGCGTCCCCGTCACGATGATCCGGTTGTCTTATGTCGGGGAGCTGGGCTGGGAAATCTACACCACCTCCGACTACGGATTGCGCCTATGGGATGGGCTGTGGGAGGCAGGAAGGAAACTCGATGTTATTGCCGCTGGGCGCGGCGCCTTTGCAAGCCTGCGGCTGGAAAAGGGGTACCGGGCCTTTGGCCAGGACATGACAATCGACCATGACCCGTTTGAGGCGGGACTCGGTTTTGCCGTGAAGTTCGACGGCAGGGATTTCATTGGACGCCAGGCAGCCGAGAAGCGGAGTCTGAGCGTGGAGCGCACACTGGTTCCGCTGGTACTGCGGGAGAAGGGCGCTGTGGTTTCAGGCCGCGAACCCGTCTTCAGCGGCTCCACGGCGATCGGTTATGTGACCAGCGCCGCCTACGGCTATACCATCGACGCCGGTATAGCCTATGCATGGGTTCCAGCGGAGTATGCCAGCCCCGGCACCGAGCTCGACATCGCGTACTTCGGCGAAACCATCCCCGCCCGGGTGGCGGTCGAACCCTTGTTTGACCCGATGATGACCCGACTGAAGAGCTGATATACCCCCACTTCCGGCCGCACACCCAAGGAGACTTCTATGACCACTATCACCCCCTCCAGCGATCTCGACGCGCCGCACTGGAAGCGCGCCTACGACCTCGACCGCAAGCATGTGTTCCATTCCTGGTCTGCCCAAGACCTGATTTCCCCTATGACCATCACCCGCGCCGAAGGATCCTATGTCTGGGACGGGGAGGGTAACCGTCTGCTCGATTTTTCCTCACAACTGGTCAACACGAACATTGGGCACCAGCATCCGAGAGTGATCGCTGCCATCCAGGAGCAGGCCGGGAAGCTCTGCACGATCGCCCCGCAGCATGTCAACGACGCCCGCTCCGAAGCTGCCCGACTCATCGCCGAACGCACGCCGGGAGACCTGAACAAGATTTTCTTCACTAACGGTGGGGCCGAAGCAATAGAACATGCGGTGCGCATGGCCCGGCTGCATACCGGTCGGTATAAAGTGCTCTCTGCCTACCGTTCCTATCACGGCGGTACGGAATTGGCGGTCAATATCACCGGAGACCCCCGCCGCGTCCCGAACGACTATGGAAACTCCGGGACAGTGCATTTCTTTACCCCGTTCCTGTATCGCAGCGTCTTCCACTCCGCCACGGAGGCCGAGGAAACCCAGCGCGCGCTCGAGCACCTGGAAAACCTGATTCTGATGGAGGGACCGGCAGCGTTTGCGGCGATCGTTCTGGAGTCGATTCCGGGCACGGCGGGCATCATGGTTCCCCCGCCCGGCTACCTGAAGGGTGTGCGGGAACTCGCCACGAAGTACGGGATTGTCTATGTGGCCGACGAGGTCATGGCCGGGTTCGGGCGGGCTGGACGCTGGTTTGCCATTGACCACTTCGACGTCGTACCCGACCTCCTGGCCTTCGCCAAAGGCGTGACTTCCGGATACGTGCCCATGGGTGGTGTTGCCATTTCGGCGGACATCGCCTCGACTTTCGGTCAGCGTGTCTATCCTGGCGGGCTAACCTACTCCGGGCACCCGTTGGCGGCCGCCGCCGCTGTGGCGACTATCAACGCCATGGAGGATGAGGCAATGGTAGGCAACGCTGCGTTGCTCGGCGAAGAGGTCTTCGGGCCAGGCCTCGCCGCACTGCAGGCACGCCACCGCTCTATCGGCGAAGTTCGCGGAGTGGGCGCGTTCTGGGCTATTGAACTGGTCAAGAACCAGCACTCGCGCGAACCGCTGGCCCCCTACGGAAGTTCCAGCCCCGCCATGAACCAGCTCGTTGCCGCCTGTAAGGCCGCCGGGCTTCTTCCGTTCCATAATTTCAACCGAATCCATACTGTCCCGCCGCTGAACACGACACCCGAGGAGGCCCGGGCTGGCCTGGCCATCCTGGATGACGTGCTCTCCATTGCGGATGCCGCGGTGGAAGCCTGATCCGGGGCACACGATGAATGGGAGCACTCTGCCCGCGCGCCGGGTCGCCGTCGTCGGGGCCGGATTGGCGGGTCTGGCGGCGGCGACGTCGGCGGTGGAGCGGGGGTTCGACGTCGAGGTTTTCGAAGCCCGCAGCCGGGCTGGCGGGCGCGTGTGGTCGCAGGCTCTCACCACGGAGTCCGGAACGGAGACCGTGATCGAGCGTGGGGCTGAGTTTGTGCTCAGCGGGTATGAGCGCTTCCGCGCGTTGGCAGGCCGCTTCGGGCTTGAACTGGTCGATACGGGGATGAGCTACTACCGGCGCGAATCCCGCGAATACCCCTCCCTGACCACCGCTGAACTCGCCGCTGCCGGCCAGTATGCAGCCGCCCATTCAGGCGCATTCCTCAGCGCCGCGGATTTGATCGATTCTCTGCACGTGCCAGCCGATGTCCGGGAGTCTCTGTACGCGCGCGTCGAAATTTCCAGCGCAAACCAGGCTGAGTGCGTCAGCGCCAGGGTGCTGCGTACAGTGTCCTCTTTCGAGGACAAACCAAGCTGGAGAGTTGCGGGAGGCAACCAGCGGCTCGCCGACGCCATGCACCGCGCGCTCGGTGGGCGCGTGCGGCTTTCTACCCCGGTGACAGCGCTGCGCCAATTGGATGACGGCGTGGAACTGGTTACCCCCGATGGGCAACGGACGTTCGACGCCGTCGTCTGCGCGCTCCCGCTTGCTGTCCTGACCAGTCAGGCGGTGCGCTGCGACGTGCCGCAGTGGAAACGTGCGGCGTGGGAACACATCAGTCAGGGGCAGGCAGCGAAACTGCATCTTCCGCTGGCGCAGCCGCCGGCCGCGAGCGCAGTGATGTCCGTGCGGCACCGCTATTGGACGTGGACCGCCCGCGGCGCGGACGGTTCGGTCTCCCCGGTGCTGAACTGCTTCGCTGGTTCGCCCCGGGCGCTGGAAGAGCTGGACCTGCACGACGTGGATCTGCACGACGGCGGCGCCTCGTGGGCGCAGCTGGTGCGCGCGGCGCGAAGCGACCTTGAATTCACACCCGCAGCCCGCGCGCTACTCACGCAGTGGCACACGGACCCATTCGCCCTAGGAGCCTACTCCGAGCCTGGACCACAGTGGAGGTCCGCGGATCAGGCCGCCGTTCAACGCCCGGTGGGCAATATCCACTTCGCCGGCGAATACTGCGGCGCGGACTTCATGGGACTGATGGAAGGTGCGCTGCGCAGCGGCGAGGACGCGGCGGCGGAGCTGGGCGTTGCTAGCGCAAATTGAGCCACTCGCGCCCACCCACCAACTGGCCTACTCCACTGTCAGACGTCCCTCGACCTGCGGGTCGACGGGCGAGTTCAGTTTCAGGTATCGCACCACGGTATCCACAAGGTTCGTCTGGGTGTCTACCGTTTTGCTGCCCTGGGTGAGAGTTGTGAACCTGTCTCCCCCGCCGGCCATGAAGTTATTCGTGGCCACGCGGTAGGTTGCTGCTGGGTCCAGCGCAGTCCCATCGGGCAGGGTCACCGACGTTACCCGGTCACCGAACGGTGCCGCGGAGTCGTAGGACCAGCGCAGGCCCGACACCTGCACGGTGCCGTACTGGCTGTTGGCTCCCTCTTCCAGAACCTGGGCCACCTGGGCTCCGGTGAGATCCATGGTGACGAGCGTGTTATTGAACGGCAGTACGGCGAAGATTTCCTCAAGCGTGATGGGCCCGGCGTCAATATCCGCCCGAAGACCGCCCGCGTTGGTGACCGCGAAGTCGACCCCGTCAAGGTAGTTCCGCATCGCGTCGGTAACGAAATTGCCCATTTCCGACTCCACCGCGCGGCTCGCACCGCGCAGGATCGACGTGGTTGCCTCACCCACAGTCTGCCCGAGCTTGTCACCCAGCTGATCCTGGTAATCCGCAACGATCGCAGCTACCTTCGGGTCCGGTTCAATGCCGTCCGCCCAGGTCGGGTCAAGCTCAACCTTGACCCCCACAGTGTCCTTGCTGGCCCGGTCCACGGTCAGCGTGACATCCGAATATCCGCGTGTATTGCCAAGGGACTGCACTACCGGGATGCCGTTGATCACGGTGTTGAATTCGAGCGGAATGTGGCCGCCGAGCACCAGGTCCACCTC